>PAWC01000047.1 GCA_002713385.1 Fidelibacterota bacterium | reverse complement strand
TTGTTGCCCTAACCTATGGTGCGCGGATGACAGATCGCTTCAGTTTTGGAATTACCCTGAAGCAAGTGGAGGAAGATCTGGCAGGTCATACCATGAGTACAGCCATGTTAGATATGGGTACCTTTTACTGGACAGGATTCCGTTCATTGCGTTTTTCAGCTTCTCTGTCACATTTTGGCCCTCAGGCGCAACCGGAAGGAACGTATGAAAAAAATGTGCTGGATACTGAAACGGGCGAAGAAAAAANNGTAGTCACTGAATTTGAATCCTTTTCTCCGCCAACTGTTTTTCGGGTNGGAGNGGCNATGGATATTTGNCAAACTGNGCAACAATCTATTCTTATTGCACTGCAAATGAATCACCCAGTTGATAATGCAGAAAATATTTCCACAGGGCTGGAATACAATTTTGCNAAAATGTTCTTTCTCCGTGGAGGATANAAGATCAACGAGGAAGAACAAAATATCTCTTTCGGCGCCGGTTTAATCATTCCCATTGGNAAACTNAAACTCCGAGTGGATTATGCGTATGCAAACTTTAACCATTTATCTGACCCGCAGCGGTTGTCTATAGGATTGGCATTTTGAAACTGAATAAGTATATTTTGATTTTTATAATGATCTTTGCTGCCAATGCCTGTGTAGAGAAAATGCAGTTGCCGGAATCGCTTGCTGACAATTCGGAATTTGTTGCTGGGGATACAACGTATCTGTTAATCCAGCCTATTTGGGATGAAGAGATGGGCTTGCAGTCTCCCGTAGAAATTTCCATAGCACAGGATGGCCATGTGTTTGTGGCAGATACGGGAGCAAAATCCATTTTTGCGTTCAGTCAAAATGGTGAATTGTTAGCTGGTTTTGAGGAATTACAAAATTTAAGTANCNCTCCCATTGATGTGGATATTGATCANAAAATGAATATTTATTTTANNGANGGNANTCAAAAAATCTATATCTGGAATCAATACATTAATGATANTGGCATTGAAGAAATGGCAGTGACCGGTTCCTTTTATAATGAAGGGGCAGGATCGGTAACAATCAATGCTTTTTCTGAAGAATGGTCTGCATATTTAGAAGATGATGACTGGACGCTNGAATCTGTAAATTGGGGTACCCCGCAAGATGTGATNGATTCTCTGCTTGCNCCTCATGTTTTTTATGATGGTGCTGATCAAATCCATTCCTTCAATGACATTTATTATGAATCTGCAACTTCATCGTTTTCAGGATTATCAGCCACTCGNGATGAAANNAATTATATTTATNCTTTGGACTATACNCATNACCGCATNATTCGNTTCGATCACCAGCGGACCCATTTATTNAAATTGACCAATGGGGATAAGATTTGGACGCACAGNGGTGTATTTAAGTCATCNGTCTCTGAATCTGGAACAGGAGCCGGTACGGTGAATGAACCNATGGGTATTGATGTGGATTACAGCGGCAGTATCTATTATGCCCAAACGGGTGATTTCTTTTCCGTACACAAGATTCGACCGGCAACCTCGGGAACTTATACCACATATCCAGCTGTTTTTCAGCAAGGGACCAATGATATAATGGATCTTTTCCGTTTTTCCAAACCGGCCGATGTTGCAGTGGATAATAATCAATTTGTTTATGTGGCAAATACGGAGGNACAGGAAATTCAGGTGTTCGATTCAGACGGGCAATTTTTCCTGAAGGCCGGTGTTGAAACTTTTACTATTGATACGACTATGCAGATCTTACAAGGTTCTGACACTGTAGTTGTGGACACGTTTATCACAGTTGAAGAGAAGGGTTTTCTTATTGAACCTGTAGCAGTCACTGTTGATGATCGAGGTATTGTCTACATTTGCGATACTGTTACAGGACGGATTTTACGTTATCGACTTTCCAATCAATTAGATGAAGATCTCCAGCCCATACCATAAACTGATAATCATTTTGTCTTTTTGTTCAATGTTGATTGGACAAGAAACTGAAACGGCATTTATCAAATATTATAGATCCAATAGGGATTTTATCGCTGATGTACCCATGTTAGCGACGGCCCGGAAGGGGATTCCGCACTTGGAAGTTACTTTTAATGAAAATAAACAACCTGTGCTGAAACGCCAACTCAGTAGTGATCATGAATTGATCCATGAAGAAATGTTTGTTTATGATGAAACAAAGGTTCTGAAAAAAAGGCTGTTTCTAAACAATAAGCGTGGAACAGATAAAATAATTCATTATGGTGAACAAGAGCCCTGGAGTGTAGAATTCAGGAAATATGCAGTGCATAAAAAAGATGCTGTTTCTTTCATTGGGCAGCAAACAGAGTTTGTTTTAAATGGCAGTGAAGAAATTTCAGATATCATATTCCGCACCGTAGACAATCATGAATATGGCACCATTCATTTGAGTTATGATCATTTAGGATTTTTGCAGGAAGAGGTTTGGCGAATACTACCCAAGGAAAAAGTAATCAGGAAGTTTATATACGATTTTGATATAATAAATGATGTTCAACAGATTTGGGAATATGGGAGGAAGAACCAAGAGATCAGCCATGTTGCTTTAAGCATGGCACCGGAAGATAAATTATATACTACACCCCCACCCAGAACAGGAAATGTATTGGATGAAGCAGATATAATTTTAAAAGAATTAATCTCAAAGAGAGTAGTCACTCCTGTGACAGCGCTAATTCCCAAAACAGAATGGGACAGATTGAAACTTGCTAACGATGAAGAAATAGATATTATTTTTGTATCGATAAATAATGACAGGGTACGATTCAGCCTTCCAGATGAAAACGAAGTATTAAGTATTTTATTAGATCGGGTATCTTCTATTAGGAATAAGTATGGAGAATTGATTTACCCATAAGTTGCATATCCTTAATAGTTAAGGGTAAATTTTACATATGCAACACATACCAAAGGGTTTTCTTTTAATAATCTTATCCAGTTTATTACTGGCTCAAAGTACTTATCCGCCGCCAACAAACCTTGTAACTATCCCCACAGCAGGAACACTTGTTCGCGGTAGTTTTTCGTTGGACATGCGTGTCCAAAAAGATGGCGGATTTAGCACAGGACTCAAGGTGGGGATAACAGATCGTTTTCAATTTGGCATGTCATTTGGNGCCAGTAATCTCATTGGAGATGACAGCTTAAAATGGTACCCCCATCCCGAAGTAAATTTGAAATATCAATTGATTGATGAAACAAAATCCATGCCGGGTATTGCCATTGGTTTAAACAGTCAAGGCTATGGTGCTTACAACGAAATACTTGAACGCTATGAAGTAAAAGCCTATGGATTGTATGCAGCTGCTAGCAAGAATTGGGCAACACCTTTAGGGAATATGGGCATCCATGCGGGAGTGAATCAAAATTTCCTGGAAATACTAGATCAAGATGAAGATCAGAGCCTGTTTATGGGTATTGATCTGGAATTCAATCCTGAGCTGTCATTGCTTGTTGAATATAATGCAGCACTGAATGAGAATGATATGAAGGCAGAAGATATCGCCATAAATAGAGGCGGATATTTAAATGCAGCTGTACGCTGGACGTTTGTAGAACGATTACATATTGAAATGGATTTTAACAATCTCCTGTTTAATGAAGATAAAGTTGATTATTTCAACAGGGAATTGAAGATAATATATATCGAGTATTTTTAACTCATTCCTGCGGACATCATGTCCAAGCTGAAAGAAACACAGCTTTCCACAGAACAGATCTATAAAGGTTCATTGCTTGATGTGAGGNGCGATGAAGTCACATTGCCAAATGGAAAAACATCANCAAGGGAATACATCAAGCATCCCGGTGCCGCATGTATAATNCCAGTATTACCCGATGGAAAAATTGCNTTAATCAAACAATACCGCTATCCCGTTCAATCTGAAATGATCGAACTGCCGGCCGGCAAGTTGGATCCCGGAGAAGAACCGGAAGATTGTGCCAGAAGAGAACTGGAAGAAGAAATTGGTTACTCTGCCGGCAAGTTAATATTTGTATGTAATATTCATCCAGCTATTGGTTTTGCCAGTGAGAAAATGTGGATTTATCTGGCAGAAGATTTAGTNAAAACGACTGAAAATACAGATNATGATGAATTTCTTGAAATCATGCCAACTTCATTAGCTGAAGCAGTAAAAATGGTATGGGATGGAAAAATTACCGATGTAAAAACTATCATCGGTCTTCTATGGGCGGAACGCCTCTTATCATAATCAATCCCTTTTACTATGTCTGATTCGCTAACTGTAAATATTAAAGAAAAGTCATTAGATCTAGGTTTTCAAAAAGTTGGAATCACTTCTGCTGTTTCAACTCCCAAAGAAAAAGCTAATTTAGAATCCTGGCTCCAAAAAGACCATCATGGAGCCATGGAATGGATGGTGAAACGTAAGAAAGAAAGAGGAGATATTTTTGCTTATTTCCCGGAGGCAAAATCAGTTATTTCTGTAGGTATGAATTATTTTTCAGGTTTTACGCAAGCTGATTTGCTATCGGAGTACGCATTAAGCAATTATGCCTGGGGAGATGACTACCACGAAGTTTTGAAATCTGGTTTATATAAATTATTAAGTTGGCTGAAAGCTGAAGTACCAAATGTAAAAGGCGTTGCCTGTGTGGATACATCACCAGTCATGGATAAGGTATGGGCACAGAAAGCCGGATTAGGNTGGCAGGGAAAACATACCAATCTTATCACCATTGATTATGGAAGTTGGTTATTTCTGGGCGAATTAATCGTTGATATTGAATTGGATTATGATCAACCTTTCACTGAAGATCTTTGCGGTTCCTGTACTGCCTGCATAGATGCGTGTCCAACACATGCTTTAGGAGAATATGAGATTTATGCCGAAAAGTGTATATCTTATTTGACAATTGAACACCACGGTAAACTTCCTGATGGTAGGTCTGAATTACATGATTGGATCTATGGTTGTGATATCTGCCANGATGTATGTCCCTGGAATCAGAAATTCTCACAATTGACAGCAGAGGAGTCCTTTAAACCACGAAAAGAGATTCTCGAATTTACAGATGAAAATTGGCAAGACCTGGATGAGCAAGAATTTCGTAAATTATTTAAAGGATCTGCGGTTAAGCGCACGAAATTTTCAGGATTATCAAGAAATATTAATGTAAATACATAAGGAGTATATATGCCAAGAATAGGAGTCGTTCTCTCCGGTTGTGGAGTCAATGATGGATCAGAAATACATGAAACAGTAATAACTATGTTAGAATTAGATAAAGCAGGAGCAGATATNGTACTTATGGCGCCCAATATCGATCAGCTTCATGTTATAAATCACTATACCGATCAAGAAATGAATGAGTACAGGAATGTGCTCATAGAATCCGCCCGAATCGCCCGTGGGGATATAAGAGATATGGCAGAAGTTTCGTCAAGCGATGTGGATGCTTTAATTTTTCCCGGTGGTTTTGGAGTGGCTAAAAATTTGTGTGATTATGCCATGGCTGGAACTGATTGTTCAGTGAATCCAGATGTTCTTCGTTTAACTCAAGAAGTACATAATGATAAAAANCCCATAGGTGTTATTTGCATTTCTCCAGCTATGATGGCCAAGATCCTTGGAGATGAAACGGAATTGACCATTGGTTTTGATGAGCAAACAGCCAATGATATTGATACCATGGGTGCAAAACATGTTCTGTGTCCGGTGGAGGATATTGTTGTAGATATGGAAAAGAAAATTGTTTCTACACCTGCTTATATGGAAGCCAAAAGTATCAAAGAAGCGGCAGAAGGAATTTCAAAGCTAGTTACTGAAGTTTTGAGTATGATTTAAATGGTTAAAGTTTGTCATGTAAATGACCTCCCTGAAAAATCAGCTAAAGTGGTTATGGTTCATGATACGCCCATCGCTGTATTCAATGTTGAAGGAAAGATCTTTGCCTGGGATAACCGCTGCCCCCACCGCGGCGCATCACTGGGGGATGGTTATATAACAGACAAAACTGTGCAGTGCAAATTTCATTTATGGGAATTTGATATAAAGAAAGAATGTGCCGTGGCAAATGAAGCGATTAGACTGAAATCATTTCCTGTGGAGATAAGGAAAGGGAAGATTTTTCTAGATATTTCTTGAGCAGAAAAAGAACCTTAAATACNAAATAGAGAGAAAATTNTAAACACTAGACTTATGATTATAATCCAGTTTCTTTTACTGTCTTCTTGACAACTTCCAATGTATTGTTCAATTCAACTTGCTCATCATCAGTTAACTGAAATTCAAGGATCTTCTCTACACCGCCGGTACCAATAACTGTAGGAACGCCAATGAAATATCCATCGATCCCAAATTCACCTGTACATAAAGATGCACATGGAATAACCCTTTTTTTGTCTCTCAAATAGGATTCTGCCATTTCAATTGCTGATTGGGCCGGGGCATAAAATGCAGAACCGTTACCGAAGAGTTTGACAATCTCACCACCGGCAAAGCGTGTTCGATGTTCAATTTCAGCTAATCTTTCGGCAGAAATCAGATCGGTCACAGGTACGCCGCCAACGGTGGCAAGTCTGGTAATAGGCACCATCGTATCGCCATGACCGCCAAGAACCATACACGTAACGTCTTGGACAGATAAGCCAGTTTCCATGGCAATAAAGGTTCTGAACCGTGCCGAATCAAGGGCGCCGGCCATACCTACAACTTGGTTTTTTGGAAATCCAGAAACTTTATAGAAAGCATATACCATTGCATCTAATGGATTGGATATAACAATAACAAAGGATTGTGGTGCCTGTTTTTTGATATTCGCGGCAACATCTTTCATGATACCTAGATTTATTTCCAGCAGATCTTCCCGGTCCATGCCCGGTTTTCTGGGGATGCCGGCGGTAATAATAAATACATCTGAGTCTTTGACGTCATTCCAGTCAGATGTGCCGGTTATATTGGCATCATAGCCATCATGGGGGCGTAGCTGCATTAGGTCAAGGGCTTTCCCTTTAACCATACCCTCAACTTTGGGAATATCAAAAATTACGATATCACCCAATTCTTTTTGTGCGGCGAGCAATGCGAGGTTACCGCCAATTTGGCCGCCGCCGATTAATGAAATTTTTGGTCTGGACATGAAATCCTCTTAATCTGAAATTAATGAATTATTAAAATTACGATTAATCGTCCACAAATAAAAAACCCCTACAGTGTAGGGGTTAAAGTGTGATTATTTCAGCTTTGCGGTATAACGCTGACTATCTTTCTTGACCGTCCATGGCGGCCAAATTTCACTGCCCCGTCAGCTGTAGCAAAAAGTGTATCGTCACCGGCTCGGCGTACATTTGAACCGGGATGGATTTTTGTACCGCGTTGTTTTAATATGATACCACCAGCAAGGATCGCTTGACCATCAGAAACTTTAACGCCGAGGCGTTTTGAATTTGAATCGCGTCCATTCCTGGAACTACCAACACCTTTTTTATGTGCCATAATTAATCTTCCTTGGCAGTTTCTTCTGCCTGTTTCTTTACAGCAGTTTTCCTGGTTGCTGATAATTTAATTTTTTCAACTTGCAGTAATGTATAATCCTGACGGTGTCCATTTTTCCGCTGATAGCCCTTACGGCGCTTTTTCTTATAAATAAGCACCTTGCGATCGCGACCCTGTTCGAGGACACTGGTTTGAACGGCAGCACCTTTTATAACAGGCGTACCAATATGATTCTTCTTGCCATCATTAGCAAAGAGGACTCTTTCAAATGACAGTGTATCACCAACTTCAGACTGCTGACGGGCAACCTTTACTTTATCACCTTCACTGACCGTATATTGTTTTCCTGAAATCTCAACTGTAGCATTCATTATTATGTCTCCAAAAACCGACAAAATTAGGTGGAATTAGCCTGATTACCAAGTTCTACGTAATCAGTAATATCTTGATTATCTTTCGTGCGTAAAAATCGAAATTCATCTCGTTTAATATCTGCTAAACTAGCGATGGATATATGGACAAAATTCTGCCACATAAGTCCACGTAAAACCTTCTTTTTCTTTATAAAATCAGCATTTTCAGGATGTAAAAGCAATTTAAGACGTAGATCGCCGTGTTTACTTTTATAACGCCGTAGCCAGTGATCTATGCGGGTAATTAATGTTTCTTTTGAAATGATACGCCCCGATCCATGACAAGTAGGGCAATTCTCACTCATGGAGTCAAGGAGACTTAATCGAATACGTTGCCGTGTCATTTCTAACAAACCAAAATCACTGATTGGTGAGACAGCAACTTTTGCCCGATCCTTTTTCAATTCTTTTCGTAATTCAAAATAAACTTTGCGGCAATTGGCTTCCTCGCGCATGTCAATAAAATCGATCACTATCAGACCTGAAAGATCACGAAGGCGAAGTTGTCGAGCAACTTCACGTGCTGCTTCGAGGTTAATTTTTAAGGAATTATCTTCATGTTGTTTTTTACCAATAAATCTTCCGCTATTGACATCTACCACAACCATGGCTTCTGTTTTTTCAATAATGAGGTAAGCACCGCTTTTCAGCCAGACTTTTGGTCGCAAGAGTTTTATCAATTCATTTTCAATGCCCATGCCCTCGAATAATGGTGTTTTCAAGCGGTAAAGATCCAAGCGATCAGCCATATTGGAAGAAACATCTTCTAAATAACGTGATGTTTTGCGATAGAATTTTTTAGAATCGATGACTATTTTTTCAACATCAGAAGTCAATAAGTCGCGGATAACAGAAGAAGCTGTTTCAAGATCTTCATAGACCAATGTAGGGGATTGTGTATGTTCAGCTTTTCCTTGCAATCGATCCCATGATGATTTCAATTGATTGTAATCATTTTTCAACACCTCCTCACTTTTACCCTCAGCTACAGTACGCACAATAACACCAAAACCTTTATGCTTAAAGGAGCTGACTATTTTCTTCAATCTGCGGCGTTCGTATTTATCCCATACTTTTTTGGAAATACCAATATAATTGACATTGGGCACCAATACCAGTAATCGGCCGGGGAGGGCCACTTCTGTGGTGACTCTTGGTCCTTTACCGGCAAAGGGCTCTTTGATGATCTGGACATAAATATCCTGCCCGGTATTTAAATCAACAGATATGTTGTCATTATTTTTGTAATAATTGCGTGGGGAGTTGTTTCTGTCTTCTTCATCGGTATCTGTGATATAATCGCTGTTTTCAATTTCAGAAAAGGGTAAAAATGCATTTATATCATAACCGATATCCACGAAAGCAGCCTGCATTCCGGGCAAAACATTTTCCACCTTACCTTTATAAATATTGCCGACCATNCGTTGTTTATCCTGCTTTTCGACATATACTTCTACCAGCTGANTATCTTCGAGAATAGCGATGCGAGTTTCACCCATACTCTCGTTTATGTATATTTCTTTTTTCATAACCTGTACCTATAAATTACCGTCATTATCGTCTGTTATATGTTGACAGCAGAAAACACCCCGCGTACGGAGGTTTATATGCTGTTATGTCAGGTTGGAGGGGCGAAGGAGGGAAAAAATGTGTAAAAATCTTGTTTTTGTTTCAAAAAAACTTTAGTAAATAAACTGTTAATAAACCTTCTTTTCTTCCAAACCGATAGCAAAATTACCTTTTTTAAAAACCCCTAGCAAGAAAATTGTCCAATAAGCCTTTTCTTGAAAAATGTTAGATTTATTGTGTAAAATTACACTGTCGTGATTTGAGCCCTATTGCCGCGACATTAATATTGGTGCTAAAAAGGCGAACAGCCCCGAATAGCACCGGGGTTTTTTATTATGAGTAAAATTAAAAAAATATTCAACGACCGCATACTCATCCTAGACGGTGCTATGGGAACCATGGTTCAATCCTATAATTTTACTGAAAATGATTTTCGCGGAGAACGGTTTAAAATCCATGGTCAGGATTTAAAAGGGAATAATGATCTGCTTTGCTTAACCCGCCCGGATGTGGTTGCAGAAATTCATCAAGCCTATTTTGAAGCAGGGGCCGATATTGTGGAAACCAACACCTTTAATGCCAATGCTATTTCCCAGTTGGATTACGCCACAGAAGATCTGGCCTATGAAATCAATTATGAAGCAGCCAAGATCGCAAAATCAGTCGTAAAAGAATTTGCTGACAAACCGCGTTTCGTGGCAGGTGCTCTTGGGCCGACCAACCGCACGGCTTCGCTGGGCCCAGATGTCAATAATCCTGGATTTAGAAATATTGCTTTTGATGAATTGAAAGAAGCGTATAAAGATCAAGCCAAGGGTCTTTTGGATGGTGGTGTTGATTTATATCTAATCGAAACAGTATTTGACACCCTGAATTGCAAAGCAGCACTTTTTGCGGTTCGAGAATTATTGGAGGAACGGGAAGTTGATATTCCTATTTTTGTTTCCGGTACAATTACCGATGCCAGTGGTCGAACACTTTCCGGGCAAACGGTGGAAGCATTCTGGTATTCCATTCGCCACGCTGACTTGACAGCTGTGGGCCTCAATTGTGCCCTCGGAGCAGAACAGATCCGTCCTTGGCTGGATGAACTATCCTCAGTCGGTGACATATATACATTTGTGTATCCCAATGCAGGGCTGCCCAATGAATTCGGTGAATATGATGAATCACCGGAAGCAATGGCCAATATCATTAAAGAATTTGCCGAAAGCGGTCTTGTTAATCTTGTGGGAGGATGTTGCGGTACAACACCAGCGCACATCAAAGCCATCGCTGAAGAAGTTGATGGAATCTCACCTCGAAAAGTTCCTGATATCAAACCGTTGACAAAATTAAGCGGCCTGGAGCCGGTCACCATTCGACCGGATAGTAATTTTGTGAATATTGGCGAAAGGACCAATGTTACCGGTTCGGCCAAATTCCGCCGTCTAATTAAAGAGGACAAATACGAAGAAGCGCTTTCTGTCGCACGTCAGCAGATTGAAAATGGCGCTCAAATTATTGATGTGAATATGGATGAAGGTTTGTTGGATTCTGAAAAAGCCATGGAAACATTTTTACGTCTTATCGCTGCTGAACCCGATATTTCTAAGGTGCCTGTGATGGTGGACTCATCCAAATGGACGGTATTGGAAACGGGGCTTAAAAACCTGCAAGGGAAGGGCATTGTCAATTCCATTTCGTTAAAAGAGGGCAAAGAGGAGTTTATTCGACAGGCAAAACTTGTTCGNAAATACGGAGCCNCCGTCATTGTTATGGCCTTTGATGAAAAAGGGCAGGCTGATACTTATGNACGTAAANTTGAGATTTGTAAAAGAGCTTATGATATACTCATAAATGAAATTGGTTTCCCATCGGAGGACATCATTTTTGATCCCAATATTTTTGCTGTGGCTACCGGCATTGAAGAACACAACGAGTATGGGAAAGCATATATTGATGCAGCCAAAACCATTAAAGAAACCTTACCGGGTGTACATATNAGCGGTGGCGTGAGCAATCTGTCTTTTTCGTTTAGAGGGAATGATGGTGTTCGCGGAGCCATGAACTCGGCCTTTCTTTATCATGCAATCCAGGCCGGAATGGACATGGGAATCGTTAATGCCGGACAGCTCGCCGTTTACGATGACATTAAGCCTGATCTTAAAGAACGGGTAGAAGATGTTTTATTTAACCGACGGGATGATGCTACCGAAAGATTAGTAGAAATTGCTGAAGAATTTCAGGGTGTCAAAAAATCCCAGGAGAAAGATTTATCCTGGCGGCAGACATCTGTAGAAGAACGGTTGAATCACGCTCTCATAAAAGGGATTGTTGATTATGTGGTTGAAGATACGGAGGAGGCTCGTCTAAAATACGACCGGCCAATAGAGGTGATCGAAGGACCACTCATGGACGGGATGAATGTAGTCGGTGATTTGTTTGGCTCGGGAAAAATGTTTTTGCCGCAAGTGGTTAAATCGGCCCGTGTAATGAAAAAATCGGTGGCCCATTTGCAACCATTTATCGAGCAGGAAAAGGACCAATTGGGCCTTTCGAGTAAATCCAATGGTAAGATCGTCATGGCCACGGTTAAGGGTGACGTCCACGATATCGGAAAAAAAATTGTAGGNGTTGTGTTGGGTTGTAATGGTTATGATGTTATTGATCTCGGTGTGATGGTGTCTGCGGATAAAATATTATCCACCGCCCGAGATGAAAAGGTGGACATTATTGGCCTTTCCGGACTGATTACACCAAGTCTGGATGAAATGGTCCATGTGGCCAGTGAAATGGAACGGCTCAGGTTTGATATTCCACTGTTAATCGGCGGTGCCACCACCAGCCGCAAACACACTGCTGTAAAAATTGAAGAGAATTATTCCGGGCCAACCGTTCATGTGATTGATGCTTCACGTGCTGTTGGTGTGGTGGGTAANCTCATGAATAAAAATAAGAAAGATGATTTTGTAGCAGGTATTCGAACAGATTTTTCCCAGATTCGGGAAGCCAGAGCAAAAGGGCTAAAAATGGCACGCCTTGATATTAAAGTGGCAAGAGAACGAAAGATCCAAATTAATTGGAATCAATATCAAATCCCCAATCCAAAAATACAGGGGATTAAAACATTTGACGATTATCCATTAGATGAATTGGTGGATTATATTGATTGGTCTCCCTTTTTCCATGCTTGGGAATTAAAAGGTATTTATCCAAAAATATTGACCGATGACAAGTATGGAGATGAAGCGCAAAAACTTTTTGATGACGGCCAAGTACTATTGAATAGAATTGTATCTGAAAAATTACTCACTGCCAAAGGTGTGATTGGGATTCACCCCGCCTATGCTAAAAATGAATCCGTTTTTACAGATGGTGTGGAATTCAAATTTTCCCGTCAAACTGTGGATAAAGGTGCGAAGAAACCGAATTATTGTTTGGCGGACTTTATTGCACCAAAAGATGATTTTATCGGCACATTTGCTGTTACCACNGGGCATGGAATAGAAACAATTGTAAAAGAATTTGAAGAGCAGCATGATGATTACAATTCGATTATGGCCAAAGTATTGGCTGATAGATTGGCTGAAGCATTTACGGAAAGGCTTCACGAAAGAGTACGCAAAGAATTCTGGGGTTATGCAGCAGATGAAGAATTAAACAATGAAGCGTTGATAAAGGAAAAATATAAAGGCATTCGTCCAGCCCCGGGATATCCTTCCTGTCCAAGTCATNAAGAAAAAGATAAAATTTGGCAACTGCTCAATGTTGAAGAGAATACTGGTATTTCTCTAACGGAAAATCGAGCTATGTATCCGGCCGCATCTGTATGTGGATGGTATTTTTCCCACTCGGAATCACGCTATTTTTCTGTGAGTAAAATTGATTTATAAAGAAGATNCATCCCAATTTTGGGAAGACATCTATTTGGAAGATGATGCGGGCTGGGATCTAGGAGGGCCAACACCAGTGTTTGAGTTCATCGCTGAATCTATATCTCCGGGGAAATTGTGTATCATCGGCTGTGGCCGTGGGTATGATGCCATCATGTTTGCACAAAAAGGGTTTGATGTAACCGCTGTTGATTTTGCCCCTTCTGCTATTCAGGCTGTTCAGACATTAGCCAATGAAGCAGATGTACCTGTAAATACAGTTGAGACGGATATTTTCTCTTTAACAACTGATTCCACGAACACATTTGAATATATCATTGAGCAGACATGTTTCTGCGCCATTAANCCAAATCGCCGTAAGGATTATGAACAATTAGTAAGGCAAATATTAAAGCCTGGCNGAAAACTTATTGGGCTATGGTTTCCATTGGATAAATTAGTCACAGATGACGGACCGCCATGGGGAACAACCATTGATCAAGTAAAGTCTCTATTTAAAAATGGGTGGAAAGTTGAACGAGAAGAATTTCCAGATTTGTCTATTGAACCNAGAAGGTACCGGGAAAAACTGATTATCTTTCAAAAACAAACATAAGGAGCAAATTATGAATTACTGGCTATTAAAATGTGAACCGGATCATGACTACAGTTATGCAGATTTAGAAAAAGACGGGAAAACGGTTTGGGATGGAGTCTCAAATAATTGGGCACTAAAATTTATACGGGAAGTGAAAAAAGGAGATAAGGCATTTATCTATCATACAGGAAAACAGCGTTGTGTGGCTGGGGTCGCCAATGTGGTGTCTGATCCTTATCCCGATCCAAATGAGAATAATGAGAAGCTGGCAGTATTTGATATTACACCGGATAAACCTTTGACAAACCCCATCACATTATCACAGATCAAGGAAGACGGACGGTTCGATGAATTTCATTTGGTAAAGTTCAGCCGCTTATCCGTGATGCCTGTGACTAAAGAGCAGTGGGAATTGATAATTGAATTATCTAAATAGATNTATTTAACACGTATCACTCTTTATTTAATCATCATTAATTTCCCAGCTTGTGTTCCGTATTGAAATAGTATTCTACAGAAAATGAATTCTGATCTATCCATTGCCAAAACAGCCGCTATTGAAGCCGGCGGCATAATTTTAAATTATTATAAAGCAGATTATGAGATAAAAGATAAAGGATATCATAATCCAGTAACGACAGCGGACAATGCCGCAGATACACGTTTGAAGGAAATTTTGACTGAAACCAGACCGGAATACGGTTGGTTATCAGAAGAAACGGTGGATTCACATAAACGACTCAAAAAAGAACGGGTTTGGATTGTGGACCCATTGGACGGAACCAAGGAATTCATTGAAGGTGTGCCCCATTTTGTGGTGAGTGTTTCCTTGGTGGAAAATGGTATTCCTATTGTAGGCGTTTTATACAATCCCGTCACAGCAGAAACATTCACAGCTGCAAAGGGTGAAGGGGCATTTTTAAACGGTAAATNGATTTTATGTACCGCAAAGGAGAATGTCAGTGAGATGGTGATATTGAACAGCCGGTCCGAAACCCGCCGGGGACTTTGGAAATCCTATGGTAATACCTTTGGAGAACTGAAAGCCATCGGTTCTGTGGCCTATAAACTAGGACTCACAGCAGCAGGACAGGCAGATATTTTCGCTTCGTTGCGTCCCAAGAATGAATGGGACATATGCGCCGGGAATTGTATAATCAATGAAGCGGGAGGAAAGCTCATTGACCTGAATGGGAATCGTGTTGTTTTTAACCGGGAAAAGACACTTATAGAGCCGGGATTGATCGCCGGGAATATAGATGCGGTTGATAAAACATTTGAAGTGTTAAAAGCATAATGCGATTTGTGTCTGAAGTTATTGAACAATATTGTAAAGACTATTCCGGGCAGGATAATGATCTACTAAAGGAATTGACCANAACCACGCGGGAAACAGAAGAAATTCCGCAAATGCTTTGCGGGCCATTAGTNGGCGGTTTGCTTCAATTTCTGATAAAAATAACCGGAGCTGTAAATGTTTTGGAGATCGGAATGTTCACAGGATACAGTGCGCTAAAAATGGCTGAAGCTTTACCAGGCCATGGCGAAATTCACTGCTGTGAGTTGGATGAAAAACACGTAAAAACAGCAACCAGTTGGTTTGAAAAATCTAATGTTAATAACAAAATAAAAGTCCATCAAGGAGAAGCAGTTAAAACCCTGGAAGAATTTAAAGAAAGATCATTCNATTTAATGTTTGTAGATGCAGACAAAGTGAATTATCCTAAATATCATCAGAAAGGAATGACCCTGCTCAAAAAAGGGGGACTTGCTGTTTTTGATAATATGCTTTGGAGCGGAACCGTNTTAAATCCCGANGACAGGGAGTCAAAAGCATTAAGAGAAACGGCTGAATTAATCAAAAATAATCCTAGATTGGAACAGTTGCTTCTGCCCATAAGGGACGGTGTAATGATCTATCGAAAATTGAATTAGAGAATTAAAATGACACAAATACCTGAAGATGCCATCAAATGTTTAGATAAAGGGTTTGTCCGCTTNGTGGATTCCATGGGNGGNGATGATGCAATCGTACAGGCGGCTCGCGTTAGTTACGGCAAGGGAACTAGTAAAGTCTCTCAGGACCGCGGATTGATCCGCTATCTTATGCGCCACCGCCACACNACACCATTTGAAATGGTGGAATTCAAATTTCATTGCAAGATGCCCATCTTCGTGGCCCGTCAATGGGTACGTCACCGTACCGCCAACATCAATGAATATTCCCTCCGCTATTCCGAAGCGAGAGATGAGTTCTATTATCCCGATCCGAAACATATTCAATTACAGAGTGCACTGAATAAACAGGGAAGAGCTGGAAAAATACCGAAAAAACTCACTGATAAGGTGATTCAGTACTTTAAGGAAATATCTGAAAGAAGTTTTGAAATGTACCAGGAACTAAATGAAGCTGGTTTGGCGCGGGAACTGATCCGTGCGATTTTACCGGTGAATCTTTATACCGAATGGTATTGGAAAAACGATCTACATAACCTGCTCCATTTTATCAGTCTCCGTTCCGATAGCCACGCCCAGTATGAAATACGGGTATTCTCCGACGCCATGGCTGAATCGGTGCAGAAGGTAGCACCCTTTGCTTGGGAAGCCTATCAGGATTATGTTGTGCAGGGCATGCGGTTTTCACGCATAGAACAAAGCCTGTTAGAAAAACAATTACCACCCAGAGTAGTAGATGATATACTAGAAGATGTCGCGTATCAGATTACAGCTACACTGCATAATAATAAACCCCGGGAAGAAACTGACTTATATCCACTATATCAAAAACAAGGCGGTTCCGATTCCGAAGATGATTTCAAACTGAAATGGGATTCAGGTGAAATTGAATTGGGTAATGTACGGGAACTGCGGGAATTCAAAGGCAAACTGGAGAGTCTGAAGAAATAGCCGCAAAG
>PAWC01000046.1 GCA_002713385.1 Fidelibacterota bacterium | reverse complement strand
TGAAAGCTAAACGGCAGCTTAGCCCGCGCTTTGCCTTGGCTTTTCCGATAACAGACCAGGGACATATGCATTTTTCCTATGGACATTTTTTCCAGATCCCGAGCTTCAGTTACTTATATACTAATCCAGAATTCGAAATACCAGCAGGTAGCGGAGCAGGTTATACAATGGGAAACGCGGACATGGAACCGCAACGAACTACCCAATATGAAGTAGGTTTTTCGCAACAGGTTGGCCAGGATATAGGTATAGAAATGACCATGTTTTACAAGGATATTCGCAATCTGAATGCTACCAAGGTAATTCAATCATTTGTTGCGGGTGATCGCTACGGTCTATATATCAATCAAGACTATGCCAATTCAAAAGGTATCACGATCGCGCTGTCAAAAAGACCTTCTGCAAAAGTATCCGGCAACATCGATTATACCTATTCTATATCTGAGGGCAATGCTTCGGATCCAGCGGCTGCCTTTCTGGATGAGCAATCGAATGTGGAACCGGAAAAGATGCTAGTGCCATTAGACTGGGATCAGCGGCATACATTTAATACATCGCTAACCTACCACCCGGTGAAAAATTCGGGCATCGGGTTGATTTTTAGGTTTGGTAGTGGTTTCCCATATACAACAGCATATCTAGGGGTGCGAACATCTTTTGAGAATAATGCTCGCGAACCAAGTACATATAATCTTGACCTGCGCAGTTACTATCATTTTAATTTGTTTGGCTTGAAGGCTTCATTGAGTATGAATGTCTATAATCTATTTGATATCCGTAATGAGTTAGTTGTTTACTCAGATACGGGGCGCTCCACATATACTCTCGTGCCAACCTATACACCCCAGTACAGCGGCCCGGGTTATAACAACCTGGATGAATTCCTGGTGCGGCCGGACTTTTTTTCCAGCCCACGACAGATAAAACTTGGATTTAGTATTAGCCTGTAATAAGCGATGAGATTATTCATTATTATTTTCCTGTTTTCTTTACTGATTGGTCAACAACCAGACAAAAATTTAGAAGGTGTTGAAAGCCGTGCAAAAAGCTTAGATGTGACGGATAGGAAATATGGTGATCATAACGGTAATCGTATTTTTAACCGTTTCTATAATTTCGGTGGTATTGGAGATGCTGGTGGAAGTTTATCCGGAGTTTATCCATATGGTTCAGGACATTCTTATTTTTATGAATTTACACCTGTAGTAGCTGCCAGTGTCATTGATACCAATGGCAATCGTGTCCACATTGTTTCGGATGGCGCAGTGGCGCTTAAGGATAATTCTCCCCAAGGGTACCAGTGGGGCTTTGAGCCACTTACAGGATATGCCAATCCTAATCAGGAAATCATGGCTATGAGTGATAAATCTTACACTTGGCCGGAAACCTGGCCAAATCGTGAAAGTGATTGGGATGGGTATTGGAATGGTCAATATGGTAAGTATGAGCGTGCGGACCAGGAATCATATTTTGTGATGGATGATTATTATAATGATGAATTTTCACATTTTCCTGATTCGGCAGATACCGACGCGGTTCCGAAGCGCAGGTCAGGGATTGGGGTCGAGTTGGAAGTGCGGATTTATCAATGGAATCATCCGGCCGCAGAAGATATTATTATCGTAACCTACTGGATAACGAATGTTGGTACATCGCGTTTGGACAGCGTCGTATTTGGAATGTATGGAGATGCGGATATTGGCAGCACAAATGGTGATTATTCGGATGATGATGCCTGGTTCGATATTGAAAACGATATTGTATACCAATGGGACCACGATGGTTGGAGTAATGCAGATGGCGGTTTCAAGCCGGTCTACTTTGGCTGGAGTTTTTTGGAATCCCCAGGAAATCCTCACGATGGAATAGATAATGATGAGGACGGAATGATTGATGAAAGTCAGTTTGATGGTATTGATAATGACGAGGATTGGCTGGCGGAAAGGGACGATATTGGGTCAGATGGACTCGGTGAATATCATTATGGTTATGCTGGTCCTGATGCAGATGGTACAGAAGGAAATGGAATACCTGATCTGGGAGAACCAAATTTTGAAATTACTGATAATGATGAATCAGATCAGATCGGGTTAACCAGTTTTTACGCATCGCCTTATCCGAGTATATATCCTTCCAATGATGAAATTATGTGGAACCAATTAAAACCGGGGATTTTTGATGTAGCATCGCAAAATATTGATCAAACTTTTCTTTATGGTTCTGGATATATTGCGCTGGATCCTGGAGAGAAAAAGAAATTCGCCGTGGCAATGGTGTTTGGTAATGATATGGATGATATTTTGAGAAATACGGTTACCATGCAAAACATATATGATAATGATTATAATTTTGCCAAACCGCCCCTGAAACCCAACTTGACTGTAATACCAGGGGATAGGAAAGTGACCCTTTTTTGGGATAAACTAGCGGAGAATTCACTCGATGCCATCTATGGCACAGATTTCGAAGGATATCGTGTATACCGCAGTACGGACCCTGGTTTTATTGATCCGTACATTATTACGGATGCCTATGGTAATAATACCTTTAAAAAACCGATCGCTCAATTCGACTTGATTGATAGTTTAAAAGGACCCCATCCAATTGGTTTTAACGGAATACAATACGATATGGGCGGTGATACGGGTCTGGAACATATGTATGTAGACAGTAACAATGTTTATAATGGTATGACCTACTATTACGCTGTCGTGGCCTATGATAAAGGGTATGACCTTGATTTCTATGAACTGGGATTTAGTGAACAAGAAAACTTGTTACCAATAGCGCCTTCTGAATGTTCTATTATTGTTGACCTTGACCGTAAGGGTAACGTGACCAATTTGAGTGAAAATGCGGGTAAAGTTGTAACGAATGCACCTGTGGCAGGGTATATGGGGCCTAATACATCAGCGCCGGGGCAAGAGTTTGTAGCACATGATTCTGGCTATGCCACCGGTAGAATAGAAGTGCTGACTGTCGATCCAACAGCCGTACCTGAAAATGCTACTTATTCAGTAAGTTTTGAGAGGGCCCTTGGCAGTTCTATTATTTACTATTCGGTTCGGGATGAGCAATTAAAAGATGAAGCATTTGTTATAGCAAGTGGGTATGGATCTCTAGACCGTAAAAATATAGACTCTACGACTGTAGATATTACTGATGAAAGTGGTGCAACGACTTATCAGCTTGGTATTGATTATACCATGGACTATGCTAATGGTATTATTATAGCTACTGAAGGCAGCGCGCTGGAAGAAATGAATACTTATNTTGCCAGCTATCTCTATTATCCAATTTTAAATAGTAGTTCAACTGCNGGAGAAACTGATAATCCCATTTTTGACGGCATGAAAATTTATATATTTAATGATTATATCGGTGTGAATGTTGATTCTTCAGGCTGGGTTGGTGTGAACGCGCCATATTGCTACAGAATCTTTGATCAAAGAATTCATCCTGCCGATTTCGAAATAATTTGGGAAGGGGATNTTGGCGACTCGGTCACGGCTGATTATTCTAATCTTCCTTCACCCTTCAGGGTCAGGAACATTACGGAGNATAATGAGGTTACTTTTCGTATCTATGATATTAATAATAATGACCTTTGGGAACCTGAAGAACCAATTTTATTAATGCCTTATCCGGGTATGCAAACACCCTACATGTTTGTCCAGTTTTTCCCGGATTCAGTTATGTGTCCTTATAATGAAGATGATGTTTTGTACGATACGACCGCTACCATCGCGAAAGGCGATCGTTTCAGAATAACTACAGTGCGGCCCTTTACCAGCGATGATAAATATCATTTCACCACCAGAAAGTCATGGGTGGACAATCAATTGGCTACTGATGAACTTGATGATATCGTAGTTGTGCCAAATCCATATGTTGTAACAGCTCGCTGGGAACCAAAACATATCTATGTATCTGGGCGCGGTCCTCGGAAACTGGATTTTATCAATTTACCCCAAGTCTGCACCATCAAGATCTTTACTATGGCTGGGTACCTAGTTGATGTAATAGAGCACAGCAGTGCATATGAGTATGGTACCTATTCATGGGATATGTTATCAAAGGATGGATTGGAAATTGCCTATGGTCTTTATATCTATCATGTAGATGCGCCAAATGTGGGTGAAAAAATAGGGAAATTTGCGGTAATAAAATGATCGGCATTAAAAGAACATTAATTATTATGGCCTGCTCAGCGTGTCTTTATGGTCAAATAACTGGAAGCGTAAGTAATGTCGGTACAACAGCAGCATCATTTTTGGATATTGGTATTGGAGCAAGATCGCTATCGATGGGCGGCGCNTTCGTTGCCCTTGCTGATGACCCGACTGCCCTGTATTGGAATCCAGCAGGTATNGTAAATATTCAGACACCAACAGCGCATTTTTTTCACTCACCATGGTTGGCTGATATCCGTTTCAATCATAGTGCAGTGGTAGTGCCAATAGATAGGTCTAGTTCATTTGGTTTTTTCATTACATCCGTCTCGATGGATGAAATGCAGGTGCGAACAGTAAAAATTCCCCAGGGAACTGGTGAATACTTTTCGGTTAGTAATGTAGCNTTAGCTGGTTCTTACGCTCGACGACTCACCGATCGCTTTTCGTTCGGTTTTAATATTAAATACATACAAGAAAAGATATGGCATATGAATGCGGGTGGATTGGCCNTTGATTTGGGGAGTTTATTTGTTACCAAAAACAGCGGTGTTCGTATTGGCATGTCCGTTTCAAATTTCGGNGGAAAANNAGCCATGGAAGGATATGATACTGAAGTGGATTATGACGTGGATGAGACCATGTATGGTAACAACGATAAAATCGATGCGCATTTGAANGCGATGAAATGGCCGCTACCATTAGTTTTTCGCGCAGGAGTGAGCAAGGATTTAATACAANCAGATATATATAAACTCACCCTTGCGGGTGATGCAGTCCATCCAAATAATAACGTTGAGTATCTGAATCTTGGGTTTGAGTATATATTCCGCGATATTCTTGCTCTTCGGGGTGGACAGGCTTTTCTTGGTATGGANGACTCAAAACAAGGTTTGACATTAGGTGTGGGTCTTAATTATCAAATACCGAGAGGNCCAAGGATTACACTAGATTATGCTTACCGATCCTTTGGTGTTTTTGAAAATATCTCTGGTTATTCTCTAAACCTTATTTTCTAATTTAAATTATGACNGAAAAAAAGAGCATTCTGCTGGTTTCCGCCACTGGGNNGGAAAACTACGAATTAGCCCAGGAACTCAAAGAAATAATTGATAATGCAGCAGCAGTTTTTGCGACAGTAATTAACCTTGAGTCTTATGATTTGCCACTCTACAGGCCAGGTATTGAGATTGACAATAAAACTGCACAGAAATTGAGTGCGGAATTCGAGAGTACGGACGGATTTGTTTTCTGTGCCCCGGAATATAACGGTGGGGCACCACCTATATTGACCAACGCGATTACATGGGTGTCAATTACAACTGCAAACTGGCGCGATGGCTGCAATGATAAATTTGCTGTAATTGCAACTAGCAGCGATGGTTCAGGTCAACGTTTTCTTATCTCATTTCGCTCGCAATTAGAACATATGGGTACATTGGTGTTGCCGAGAACTATTACGGTTACTAAAGGGCAATCTTTGAATAGAGAATCTGCAGAGAGGACATTGCAGAGTTTGGTTCGCTATATGACCTAGTAATTATTTGGAATATCCTACNTGATACAAGCTAGAGGTTTTATGCAGACCAAGGAGATGGTTTTGCTCGAATAAATTCTAATAATAAAGTGATAAAAAAGGGGCNANTCAGCCCCTTTTTTATTTANAGCCATTACNATTAACTGATCTTTATTTGACGACCTTCAGGAAGAATTTCCTTGGTCTTTGGTANGGTAACCGTTAACACNCCGTTCTTGAATTTTGCGGCAACCTTGTCCTCATTTACGTTATCTGGCAGCCTGAAACTGCGATTAAATGAACCAAGTTGACGTTCACGGATCCGATAACCATCAGTGGATTTTTCATTATCAATAGCGCGTTCACCTTTAATTGTGATAACGCCATCGTGAATATCTACAGAAACGTCATTTTTATCTAAACCCGGCATATCTGCGGATAAGAAAAATTCTTTTTCTGTTTCGTTCACATCGACTGCAAGCATCCAGGATTGTCCAGCAGAAAGACGGGGCNAACCAGGGCTAAACATGCTATCGAAGATCCGATCAAAATCAGTCATTAAACTGNGTGTTGGGTTCCATTTTACTAGTGTCATTTAAGACTCCTTTCTTTGATTATTTAATTGTTTCACCATTATTATTACAATTTTCGTGCCAACATATCATTTAGACATAATTTTCATTGAAAGATGCAAATTTGTCGCTTTCTATAATTATTTTGTCAGGCCAGTCTGATATTTCTGCAGAGATNGGCTTTGGATATTCGATTTTAGACCAATTATTGTGTAGTTTTTCGTTCTTATATTGTATTGTTTATGAGTGATTTAGCATTATTTGGCGGAAAACCGGTCAGAAAGGATCCATTTCCGGTTTGGCCACGGGTTACCGCAGGCCAGAAAGAACAACTTCTTGATACTTTGGAAAGCGCTACCTGGGGCATTGGAAGTGACGCGATCACAACTTTTGAGGATCGATTTGCCGATTTTCACGATGCAAAATATTGTATTGCTACAAGTTCAGGTACGAACGCGTTATGGGTTGCTTTAAAGGCTGGAGGTGTTACCACCGGGGATGAAGTTATTATACCACCCTATACATTTATAGCAACTGCATCTGCGGTACTGATGGCTAATGCTATACCCGTATTCGTTGATATTGATCCTGATACGTTTAATATTAATCCAACCCTGATTGAGAAAGCAATTACTGAGCGGACGAAAGCAATCATGCCTGTTCATATCGGCGGGAATCCTGCAGATATAGATAGTATTAAGGATATTGCTAAAAAACATGATATATCCGTTATTGAAGATGCCGCGCAAGCGCACGGCGCGGAATGGGGTGGCGTGAAAGTTGGCGCCTTAGCAACAGGTGGAATATTCAGTTTTCAATCCTCAAAAAATATGAGTGCCGGGGAAGGCGGGGCGATCCTATCCAATAATGATGAATTCATGGACGCCTGCTTCGCCTATTATAATTGCGGGCGCCAACGTGGCGGTGATTGGTACGAACACCAAATTGTAGGGGGTAACCACCGCATCAATGCTATGGCAGCCAGTTTATTACTACCACAGCTTCAGACTGTGGTAGAAGATATGAATATACGCGATAATAACAGGAAAAAACTTGACGAAGCGTTAACCAGTGAAGGATTGGTACCGACAGGTTCTTATGAAAGGACCACCCGGAAGGCTAACCACTTATATTTACTCAGGTATAAGGCAGGACACTTTAATAATGTTCCACGAGAAAAGTTTTTCAAAGCAATGCAGGCGGAAGGTGTATTTACCTATGCGGGTTATAAACCATTGTATCGTGAAAAAGTGTTCAATGGTCAAACAGATGAATTCCCATGGTTGAAAGAGGTTGATTATCATGAGATGTCCTATCCCGTAACAGAGTTAATTGCTGACCAACAATCCGTATGGCTTACGCAAAATCATTTACTTGGAAATGAAAGTGATACACAAGATATTATTGATGCGTTTGAAAAGGTTATAACGGCATTAAAACATACTCCTGAAATATTTAATTAATTAAGATTAAGGATAAATTATGCAGGAAATAGACCTAAAAAGTTTTCTCGCAGCAGTTGATGTTCCTGCGGATTGGGTAGGGATCCGGGAAGTAACTGAAACTAATTCAGCCCGCGTTGTGCGTGATGGTGTACCTGAAGTTAATGGTTGCTTCACAACCCAAGGTCTGATGGTTGAAGTGTTGGCTGATGGCCAATTTGGATATTATGGGACTCCAAATATGACCGATAAAGGTATCTCAGAGGCGGCAAAACAAGCATATGCTCAGGCAAAAAAAGCTGCCCAGCATGCAACCTATAAATTTACCGATGCTGCTCGTCCAGCAAATGTCGGGTCTTATCAATCGCCTTTTGTTAAGGAAAAAGATACCATCACTCCAGGTGAACTCAATAAGACACTGCTGGATGCGTACAATCAATTAAAAGTTAGCGATAAAATTGTCAGTGCTCGTGCGTTGTTAAAAACCATTCAATCCCTATTTCGTTTTGTCAGTTCTAACGGCAGTGATATTACCCAGGATTTCCTTATGCTTGAATTTGATCTTTCTGCTACTGCAGCAGACGGTGCTAACCAGCAAACCCGTACCTTTGGAGGTATGCGAGGTAACTGCCTGCAAATGGGTATGGAGTTCTTTGACAAGTGGGAATTACTTGCCCAAGCTCAGAAAATAGGTGAACAAGCGATTGAATTACTGGATGCTGATGAATGTCCTACTGGTGTAATGGATCTGGTTATTGCTTCTGATCAGATGATGCTACAGATTCACGAAAGTGTAGGGCATGCATTGGAAGTTGACAGAATACTAGGGGATGAGAGGAATTATGCCGGCTGGAGTTTCGTTAATATGGATGATTTTGGCAAACTACAATATGGCTCAGAATTGATGAATATCACCTTTGATCCAACATTATCATCTGAGTTTGCTTCCTACGGCTATGATGATGGTGGCTTGGAAGCAACACGCGAATATATCATTAAGGATGGTGTCCTGTTGCGCGGATTGGGTGGCATGGAAAGTCAGATTCGATCCGGTGTACCCGGTGTGGCAAATTTCAGGGCCAGTTCCTGGAACAGGGCGCCTATTGACCGCATGGCCAATATCAATTTGGAACCAGGAAACTCAAGCTTCGATGAGATCATTGGTGCTTTAGAAAATGGTGTATATATGGAAAGTAACCGATCGTGGTCCATAGATGATTATCGCAATAAGTTTCAGTTTGGCTGTGAATATGCTAAATTAATCGAGAACGGAAAAATGACAAAAACGTTGCGGAATCCCAATTACAGGGGTATCAGTAATCCCTTCTGGAACAACCTGAAGATGGTTGGTAATAATGATACCTTTGGTATTTATGGGACACCGAACTGCGGAAAGGGTGAGCCAAACCAGGTGATCCGCGTTGGCCATGCTTCTCCGGTTTGTATGTTTAAAAACGTTCAAGTATTTGGAGGTACCTAATTATGGAGTATATCTTTAAGGAACTGTGCACAGGATTATTCGCAGAATTAAAAAATGATGAATTATTAACACTTTCCTTTTGCGGAGAGAATAGCCAGTTCATCCGCCTCAATAACGCCAGCATCAGGCAGACAGGCCTGGTGGATGATGCAATGCTTGGATTGAAGTTCATTGCCAATGACAGAACCTGTGTTAGCAGCATTACTGTTTCCAGTAACTATGATGTAGATATGGCCCGTGGCGCAGCAGAAATAAAGAGAATGCGTTCAGAAACGCAGGAGATACTTGAGGACCCCTTTCTGGTATTGCCAACAAATGCTGGTTCCAGCCGTGAAGTCAAAAAAGCTGCAGGTTTAGGATTTGACGATGCTGTTGACGCATTGCTGCCGGCAATGCAGGGCGTTGACCTGGTCGGAATTTTTGCGAATGGCAGAATGTATCGTGGCAATGCTAATTCACTGGGACAGTACCATTGGTTTGAAACTGAATCACACTGTTTGGATTATTCTCTTGTTACACCAGAACATCAAATGGTAAAGGGGACCTATGCAGGTACAGACTGGAATCAGGACGCTTACGAAAGCTACGTGGACCGGTCGATAAAAAAATTAGCGTTAATGGATCGGAAACCTGTACGGGTTGATCCTGGTATGTACCGTACCTGGTTTGACGCTGCAGCGGTAGCAGATTTTGTTGATATGTTTTCCTGGAACGGCATCAGCGAAGCCAGTTTGCAGCAAGGTTGTAGTGGTTTTGGAAAAATGCGGCATAATGACCAGAGGTTATCACCAATATTTACCATTACTGAGGATTTCTCCTCAGGATTGGTGCCCAAGTTCAATTCTAATGGAGAAATTTCCCCAGAATCATTGCCCTTAATTTCAAACGGTGAGCTGACGAACACATTGGTGAGTTCACGAACAGCAGCCGAGTATGGCGCATCCACGAATTATGCTGAAGATGGCGAAGAGATGCGGTCGCCAACCATGAATCCAGGCGATCTGGCGCATGATGATGTTCTAAAAGAACTGAAAACGGGTCTGTATTTGTCCAATATTCACTATTTAAACTGGAGCGATAATCCTGGTGGACGAATTACCGGTTTAACCCGCTATGCGTGTTTTTGGGTGGAAAAAGGTGAGATTGTAGCGCCGATTGAAACCATGCGTTTTGATGATACATTTTATCGTTTCTTCGGAACTGAATTGGAATCAGTAGGAGCGACAGCTGAAATTATACCAGATGTATTAACGTATGGACAGCGCAATTTAGGGGCTATTACATGCCCTGGAATACTTACCAGTGAGTTTCAATTAACACTTTAAGGATAGTAACTAACTAAAATGATATATAAAGATCTTAATCAATATTCAGGGCATTTCTCCGAGTATACTGAGCTGCGGCTGCAAGAGAATAGAAATAATCGGATATCCATGGTTAACGGAGATGTAATGGGCAATTCGGTTTCGTCTTCAAGTGGTGTTTCATCGCGGGTCTATAAGGAAGGAAACTGGGGCTTTGCCTCCAGCCCTGATCTATCTGATTCTGCCGTAGAATACGTAGTACAGAGTGCCAGCGATAATGTGCGCTTTATGAATGACCGTAATAAGATGCAATGCGGGTTTATCCTACCCGATACGTGCGGACATTATGAAATGGATTTAACTACTCAAATTTCGCGGAACAGTCAAAAACAGTGGATCGACTTCCTCAAGGATATTGACGATTACATTCAGAAGAAGTATCCAAATCTCACATCCCGCACTATCGTATTGGCAGGTTTGGACATGGAAAAGTCGTTGTTGACATCTAGTGGTTCCACATCTTATTCGATGACACCGCGGGGTATCATGTATGTTTCGCTGAGTATGGAAAATAATGGTGAACCGGTTGAATTGATGGATGTATTTGGCGGCCTGGGGCAGTTGGAAGACCATTTTCTTGACCCAACCCAATTTTATCCAGATATAGATAGTTTGGCAGATCATTTATCGCGAAAAGCAGACGGTGTTTATGCGGACGCGGGAATGAAAGATGTAATATTGGATGCTGATCTGGCGGGAATACTAGCGCATGAAGCCATCGGTCATACTACGGAGGCTGACCTTGTGTTGGGCGGCTCCGTTGCCAGAGAGTACATGGGCCGGCAGGTGGCCAGTGAATTGGTTACATTAATAGATTATGCTAATTCTGTGGAAGGCAAGACTTGTCCTGTCCCGGTTTATATTGATGATGAAGGTACACCATCGGAAGATACGGTGATTATCAAGGATGGTGAACTAAAGAGCTTTATGCATAATAAAGACAGTGCCCGCCATTTTGAAACAACCCCTACCGGCAATGCCCGTGCTTATGCATTTTCTGATGAACCGCTGATCCGGATGCGCAACACAGCAATTAAACCGGGCACTAATACGCTGGAAGAAATGATTGCCGCAATAGATGATGGTTACTACTTAATGAAATCCAGTAATGGTCAAGCAGACTCGACCAGTGAGTTTATGTTTGGTGTGCCGCTGGGCTATGAAATAAGGGGGGGGAAACTGGGCAACGCTATCAAGGATACAACTATTTCAGGTGTAGCATTTGATGTGTTAAAAACAATTGATATGATCTCTTCCGATATGACTTGGAGCGCTGGAGGAATGTGCGGAAAAAAACAATGGATTCCAGTGGG
>PAWC01000045.1 GCA_002713385.1 Fidelibacterota bacterium | reverse complement strand
TTGAAAAAAATTAATTAAGATTGATGTTGGCAATAAAATTATAAGTGCATATTGAAAATTATAACCAAGTATCAAAAGTATTGGAGTCCCAAATAACAATACTCCAGTCCCAAAAATAGACTGTACTATAGCGGTAAAAAATATAGTTATGATAATATCAAAAGCCATATTCTTTATCTAATATTATCAAATTCAAAAACTCCATATCTATTTCATTCCTATTCTCACCATTCTTTGATTTACAGAACCACCATTTTTACAGAACCATTTTACAGAACTTTTAAGTAGTTATTATTTTCTTTCTCTCTATTACAGAACCTTTACAGAACCAATAGTTCCAAGTTCTTCACGAGAGGGTTTTAACTATATGGAGACATTACGAATGAGCTGCTCTACCAACTGAGCTACGGTGGCGTTAATTAAGCGGGGAAAAATGCACTTTTAATTCTAAGTCTATCAACTATTGGGGTTGGTAATATTTCGCTGATCTATAGGCACCGTAAATTTCTCCAGTATAAAAAATAGCCGCCATTGAATAAGCAAAACTTTTCCCAAAATCATTATCTCGTTTAGATGCGTCTATTGCAGAAGACGCTGTTAAATATACCATGACAAAGCCCATAAATCCGTCAAACCATCTGCCGGCATATACGCGCCCGGCACCGGGAACGATCGCAGAAAGAATTCCCGCTACAATAGGAGATTTCTTTTTGGAAGCTATTAAATGAGAAGTTGGTTGATCGATCAGTCGTCCGTCAGCATCATGGAATCCACCACGCATGTGTAAATGGTTGAAAAATGCAGATGGATTGCAGCGCACAATGCGATCTGCTGTCATTGGCAGACCTTTTAACAAACCATTTTCTTTTATGGCTAATGCACCGTAATGACTGCAGCTGGGGTAAAACTGGCAATCCAGTAGACGCGTATTATGGGATAATCGTTGCCAGCCGGCAATGGGTAAAATGGCTGCTTTTTCTATAATAGTTGTATTAGGTGAAGTGAGAACTGAATCAGCAGGATACTTTGATTGAGCCAAAATGATAGATGTAATTAGAAGTAAAATTCTCATGATTTTTGAAAATGACCCCCAGTTGATACAATAATGATGGCTGTTATAACTGATTTCAGCATGATTAAGTTTAGGAAAAATTCTCTTGAATCCTTCATGCTTTTACGGCAATTTGAGCTAATGTCATGAGGAAAATTTTTATATCCCTGCCCTTGATTATCTCCTGTATAATGGCAGAAGACAATACTCTTTACATACTTCATACCAACAATACCAACGGCGCTCTGGAAAATTGTTATTGTCCAGACCATCCTTTTGGGGCCGTAGAAAAACGATCTGCATTTATTAAAAATTTCATTAATGAGCACCCAAATACTGTTGTATTGGATGCAGGAGATTTCTTTCCGGTTACCAAGCGTCCTTTTCTAGATAGCCTTATTATTGATGCTTATGCTTCATTGCCATATGATGCTGTCCTTGCCGGTGACCAGGAATTATCCAGAGAAAATTTGGGTCGTTTCACAGAAAAATTGGATTATCCAACATTAGCAGCAAACCTAAATAATTTTGATGAATTCGGGTTAAGTGATCATATTATTTTTGAAAGAGGTGGTTATACAGTTGGGGTCATAGGTACGATTCATCCAGGTGTTTTTCGATTTTATCCGAAGGAAATAATAGATCGCATTGAACTTGAAAACCCGGAAGAAACGATTCGTTCATTCGTTTATGATTATTCAGATACTTTGGATATTGTTATTGCTTTGACACATCAAGGCCATGACAAAGATGCTACTCTAGCGGAATCAATTTTTGGTATAGATGTCATTGTTGGCAGTCATTCACAGACAAAGCTGGATGCAGGTAATGTCATCAATGATTGTTTGATCGTCCAGGCAGGGAAAGAGGGATATTATGTTGGTATTGTAACACTTGAGTTTGATGCTGAAAAAAGTATTACAGCCTCATCTGCTAGAACTGAAACCATGACCCTTGAGATGCCTGATGAACCATATATTATGGAATTGATTTCAGCACTGGAAAAAGAAACTGGTCACATAAACCGCAACAAACTCAAACACCAGAAATCTGAATAATGGAAACCATTATTCAAGCTTTTGTTGACAATCCTGTTTACCTGGCTGTGGCAGTCGTGTTGGCGATTGTGATCCTGTTTGGCGTCATCCGAAAGCTGATCAAACTTGTTTTAGTCATGGCAGCAATATTGGTGTTGTACATTGCTTTTCTTGTATGGAGTGGTGAAGAAGTGGATATAGAAACAATAAAGGAAGGTGTTCAGTCGGCTGGGGAAACGATCTCTGAAAAAGCCGGGGAAATCAGTGAGTCATTAAAGGATAGGGTTGGCGAAGCAGTTGAAGAAAAACTGGATGAAAAAACTGAGGAGTTATTTGCTCCTAATTGATAGCGTTTCGCAAGCGGCCAGTCAATAATTTTACAATACCCTGCATAATTTCTATGTTACTGCTCATAATCTCGTAAAAATCTTCCTGAGTGATTTTTAGCAGCGTAGCGTCTGTTTCCATTGTTGCATCGGCAGATCTGGGTTCTTGATCTAACAAGGCCATTTCTCCAAGGCAGGCACCTTTCCCCAGTGATGCAATGTGCCTATCACCTTTGTGAATCTTTACATCCCCATCCACAACGATATACAGTGAATCGCCATAATCTCCTTCCACAAACAAGGGAACATTGGCATTGAACTGTTCCTCATCAGTGATCTGTGCCACTTTAGAAAGCTCTTCCGTAGGTATTGTTTGAAACAGGTTTACGGTTTTTAACAGGATTGTTTTTTCCAATGTGGAATACATGGTTAACTCCTCTTTGTTCAGTTTGAATTTTTGTAATTGTTCCCCCAGCCCATCAACAGCATCATTATTAGTGATGATTTCTTTCAAAGCTAATGATCCAGCAATATTCTCCCAGTCAATGTTTTTCAGCACAGAAGTGAGTTGATGTTTTAAAGTAAAATCTGTCGCTACAGCTGCAGCCCATTCTTTATCACCAGAGATCATTATACCCAAGTGTTTTTCCAAGCCGATGGGTATTTCATCAAAATGTTTTTCACCAATATTAGTAAGCTCATCTGTTGTAAATCCTTCTACTAATGGTGTGATTAATTCTTTTTCTTTCTGTTCAAAAATATTATCCAACACTTCCAAAACGAAAGGCATCTGTCGCTTGTCTTGTTTTTTAATGGTTTGTAGATAAGATTCTACAGGTGTGGTTGGTATATCAATAATACCAAGTTTTAATAAGAACGGTACTTGTTTTGATAATTCATGTTTGATCACTTCATTGAGCACATGTTCATTATCGACACTTTCTACACTGTGTAAAAAATCGATCAATCGATAAGCATGATTTGAAATTCTATTAACCTCATTCTTTAATTTAGTGCTTTGGTCTTTAGATAATGGTTCTTGCCGGGCCATGTTTAACAAAGTATCTATTATTTCACCGAATACACGTTTTTCTTTTCTTTCGATCAGACCAATAAGAGCATCAACGGTTTCATCAGTTCTAAAGGCCCGCAACGTAACAACAATACCTCTTAACAGGTTTTGACCGATTTCTTTATTTTCGAGTGCTATTAAAAATTCCTCTATTACTGCATCTTCAGAGAACTGCTGTAATGTATATCGTGCAGTAGGCAATGTTTTAGGATAGGCCAAGTTGGTAATGATTGCGGGAATCAATTCAGAATTTTTTCGTTTAACAGCCACATCCAAGCAGGCATTACTTGTTATCTCCGAAGAATCTTCAAGGAAGTTGATTAGTAAACTATTTGTAAGGATTTCTTTCTGGTTTGTCAGATGCCGTATAGCCATGGCTTGGATCTTCGGATCATCACTGCTCATTTTATCCTTTATCAAAAGCCGAGCATCTTCTGTTTTATCCGATTCCATGAGCTGCAGTGCTGCGGCTGCGGTAATTTGGAGTTCAGAATCTGGATTCGTTAAATATGATTCCACTATAGGTAAAGCATCTTTCAGTTTGCGTATCCCAGCTACATTTATGGCAATATCTGCCAGGTCACTATTTTTCAGCAAAGACAATAATTCATTATCAGATATAACATTAGAATTTTCAGCTGATATTTTCAAAACGGTTCTACTGATTTCAACATTATCACCATGAAATAATTCATTTAATGTTTTGGCCCATGGAGTTAGTGGAATATTTTCGATCAATTCCAATGCGAAGAGCCGTTTGATCTCATCTTCATCNCGAAGCGTTTTTTCAATTGTNGCCACCATGGCGTTATCAGCTACATCTATTTCAAGATCTTCAAAATTTAATTGCCGTTTTTCGATCGCCTTTTGAAGAGCTTTTACATAACCTGTCTTTGTTTTAAATGTGTAGAAGATCCATANCCCAGCAACCAGTAGTACAGCAATGCTNAAATATTGAAGTGGTACCCACTTTGCGGCTAGAAAAATGGATAAACCAGCGAACCCCTCCATAAAGGCTTTGATGGTACCATCAATAACTGGCTTTTTCTCACTTGTTGCTTTTGGGGGAACAGGTAGCCATAATAACTGGACAGTAGCATTATTGATGGTGAATTTGAAAACTTGGTCAGCAAACTTAGGAATGAAGATCGTAGCTAAAAGAGGCACCATAAAGAAACCTATAGATCCAGCAAAAAGACCTATTGGTAGGATGATAAGACCAACCAACACACCAAACCGAGCAAGGATCCGCCCAGTTAAGAAGAATTGAACTATAAACCCAGCTGCACCTGTTATTGCATAAAATAATCCAAAAAAGTTGACTAACTCATCTTGGGTTGGATAGGCATTAGACGCCATGATCTTAAATTGATAATCCACAAATTTTGACACAAAAGCCATAGAACAAATCACAATTGTTATTGCAATCAAATAGCTATCGAATTTGCTTTTCCCTTTTTTTGCTTTAACAGATTTTACTGTCCTGCTTTCCAATTTCATTCGATATGGTCTAATAAATAATGATGTTAATACAGTAATTCCGAAGAAAAAGGCAGTAGCAAAAAGCAGTTTATCTGAACCAAAAGTTTGTACAAATGGACGAATGCCAGATCCTACAGCCATAGATGCGACAGCACCACTTCCGCTGATCAATCCAAAAAGCCGTTTCGCCTGCCTGGGATCGAATACTTGACCAGCAAGGATCCAGAATTGTGTGAAGGACAGAACGATCATTATCTCAACCCAAATATAAATTATTGGGATGACTATCCCCTGAACCATGAAAGTAAGTAGGACCAAACTGCTGCTAAAAATGGCAGCTGAAAATATAATAACTGTAGTTAGATCACGACCTCGAGTAAGTTTTGTGTATAATGGTATAACACCCGCCATGACTATGGCAATGGCCACAAACATCAAAGGCAAGTATGTTTTTTCAAACTGGCTTAGAAAGAAGGCATCACGGGCTGTACCGGCAGTAATAGCCATGGCAGTAAAACAGAAAAAGTTAATAAATAAAATTAAAAGAGGTTTTCCTTCACCTTCTTTTATATCAAAAATTTTGGATAAGAAGTTCACTATTCGTTCAACTAGTTTTGAGACTATTTGAAAAATTATATAAAAAACTCATAATAAATTACTTGCNAAATTATCTAAAGCGGAAANAGGAATGACGATATCATTATCCTGGAAATTGTACAAACACTCCGAATCGTAGAGAATTACGTTTGTANCAAGAATGAACAGTTTTGTTTTAAGCTTGGNTTTAGGCACTGGTTGTTACTGNTAGTGGTTTACTCTATTTTCTAAATACATATAATGAATAAAATATAGTCAGATGACTTCCAGCAATACAAGCCTATCTATATTGATAAAATCAGTTAAGATTAGTTTATTTAAAACAAATACCCAATGCTGACATATAAATTGTAGAAAAAACATCACACCTGGTTATACTAGAACAACCAGAACTTATTAATGAATTAATTACTAACTTTATTCAACAATAAAGAAAAGAAATGTTTAGAGAAGATTTATTAAAAGGAAAAACCATCATTGTCACCGGCGGCGGTACTGGATTAGGAAAAGCCATGGCAACTCGATTTGGTGAACTGGGAGCCAATCTTGTTATTGCCAGCAGAAGGGAGCAGGTGATCCAAAATGCGGCTGAANAATTACGTAAAACAGGGGCGAACGTTTTAGGCCTATCATGTGATGTTCGGGACTCTGCAAGCGTTCAGGAACTGGTTGATGCTGCTAAAAAGCAATTTGGAAAAATAGATGTTTTACTGAATAATGCAGCAGGAAATTTTATCAGTCCGACAGAAAATTTATCCACTAATGGTTTCAAGGTAGTTGTGGATATAGTTTTAAACGGTACCTTCAATTGTACACATGCTGTAGGAAAAGAAATGATTGCTGATGGTGGCGGAACCATACTCAACATTGTTACCACGTATGCATGGACAGGATCAGGTTATGTGGTACCATCTGCAGCAGCTAAAGCGGGTGTTCTGGCAATTACCCGGTCATTGGCTGTAGAATGGGCAAAATATGGAATTCGAACAAATGCAATAGCNCCCGGACCTTTTCCCACAGAAGGAGCGTGGAGTCGATTGGCGCCTCCTGGACTAGGAATTGAAAAGAAGATGAAGAATAGAATTCCATTAAAACGGTTTGGTGAACGTATTGAATTAGCAAATCTTGCGTCCTATCTGATTAGTGATGAAGCGGGCTATATAAATGGGGAAGTGGTTACTATTGATGGCGGTGAGTGGTTGAAGGGGGCAGGGCAGTTCAATGATTTGGAAAAGGTACCAAAAATGGCTTGGAAAGCCATGGCTGCCATGCGCAAAAAATCTAAAAAGTAGATTTCAGAAGTTCAGTTAAATATATNCCAATAAGTCTGTAAAGAATTATTGTATAAGGAATAGCGATCGCAATAAAAACAAATGGGCTGGTGCGAAATTCCTCCGCATAAGGACTCGTTTGAGTTTTTTTAACAAGCTTTCTAAAGCCCTTCATGGTTAGATGGGCTAACCAGCCGCAAATTGCAAAGAAAAATAAAATAACCACATGGTCAATCCATATTAATGAATTTAACCAATGTCCAAACTTCATTGATTATTATCCAAGAGTGCTGCCCCAAATACGCCTGCTGAATCACCAAGTTTATTTTTTAAAATAGGTGTTACAACTTGTTTGCTGAATACTTCAGCATAAACAGCATCTTTTCCATCAGAATAAAGTATATCAACTTTTGAAAGACCGCCGCCCAGCACAATGCAATTTGGATCGATTATGTCGATTACATGACTTAAAGCACGTCCAAAGTTGAGAATAAATCTTTCTTTCCATTCAGGGTGATCTTTGTAAAACCCTTTTTCAATAATATCAGTAACCATATGTTTTTGCCCAGTCAATTCCTCCCATTCTTTTTCCAGGGCTGAGCCGCTGATGTATGCCTCTGTGCAACCTTTATTTCCACAGTAACAGTCACGACCATCGGGATACAGGACATGGTGACCCCATTCACCAGCAATATAATTTGGACCCCGATGAATTTTGCCATTGATGATAATTCCACCTCCCACACCTGTGCCCATTATGACACCGAATACCACACCATAACCTTTAGCTGCTCCCAAAATCGACTCAGCAAGAGCAAAGCAGTTTGCGTCATTTTCCATAAAAACAGGTAGTTCAAATGCTTTTTCCAAGTCTTTTTGTAGGGGTTCGCCAATAAGACAAAGTGTGTTGCTGTTTTTCATAACCCCTATTGTGGGATCTAGAGCACCCGGAGTACATATACAAATTTGTTTAACACTAATGGATTTTTCTAATAATTCATGACCTAATTCGGATATTCTGTTAATAATAGCCTCATATCCCTCTTCTCGATTTGTCGAGATCCTTTTTCTATCGATTGTATTGTTATTTTTGTCTAGTACAATCCCTTCAATTTTAGTTCCACCAAGATCGATACCTATCTTATGCATCCATTGCCTCTTTTAATACTGTTTTAAATTCTGATAAAATCATTGCTGTTGCACCCCAGACTTTATGTCCTGATAATAAAAAATAGGGTATATTCATGTCGTAGCCACGGAGATTTCTCTTTTCTTGAAGTTCATTATCATCATTTAATAATTCATTAACATGAACTGAAATAACAGTTTCAACTTCTTCCGGAGCCGGTTGTGGTTCAAAATTTGCATTAATGATGCCAACGAAGGGGTTAATAATAAATCCTGTTACTGGGACAAATAAAGGAGAAAGAGCTCCAATGATGTCTACATCATCCGCATAGATACCTATTTCTTCTTGTGTTTCACGAATTGCCGTAGACGATAGCTTCTCATCAGCTTCCCTTGCTCCGCCAGGCAGTGAAATTTGCCCACGGTGATGCTCCACTGTCTGTGTCCTTTCAGTAAGCGTAAAGCATATAACACCATTTTCTTCATAAAGCAGTATTAAAACAGCTGATTGGATGGCATCTTCTTCGGTATTATCAAAGTTATATGATTTATCTGATGTAACACGCATCCGCCATTGTTCATCTTTACCGGGCAGATTGTTTATTAATCTGATTTGTAGCTTTTGGGCGAGTTTACTTAATTTCATTGCTAGTAAAAGTTATCCTTTTTTTCATTAATCTACCAGATGTTTGCCTCAGCATATGAAAATAAAACACATTATTTGGGATTGGAACGGTACACTTCTTGACGACTGCTGGCTGTGTGTTGAATCGATAAATAAATCGCTTTTAAAGAGAGGTCTGCTATTGATTGATAAAGAAAAATATCTCGATATTTTTTGTTTTCCCGTAGAAGATTATTATATAAAACTCGGGTTTGATTTTGAAAAATAGCCATTCACAGTTTCTGGATCAGAGTTTATTGCAAATTATAATGCTCGGTTTCATGAGCCTGAACTGCATCTAGGTGTTGTACCATTACTGGATTATGTAGAATCAGCAGGTTTAACTCAATCAATTCTATCTGCCGGGAAACAAGAATATGTAAATGATTGCATCACTCATCACCGTCTAAAAAAATACTTTATAAAAATTATGGGTATCGATAATCATTATGCTTCAGGTAAAACAGTTATAGGGAAGAATTGGGTGCTGGAAATGGAATATGATCCAGAAGAAGTACTCATGGTGGGTGATACAATTCATGACCTTGAAGTCGCCAATGCAATGGGAATAAAGTGTGTATTAATTGCTCAAGGGCACACAAATTACTCCCGCTTACAAAAAACAGGTGCTCCCGTATTTAATGATTTATTTGAGTTTAGAAAGTATTTGCAGGCTCTTCTACCAGTCAACCGAAGCGTTAGCACCTAATCCGGGACCATAAAACAGCGCATTCAACAGTAACCGTTCAGAGCCTCTGAAAAACCCTCTAAAATTGGGTTGCGTTGCAAAGAGGATTACTTGACCATTGCCCGATCTTTCCCTGGTGGCCCATGAACCGTTGGCGATTCTGACTTTAGCTTCAGGCCATAATAAGCCGCCCAAGCGCAAATCCTCTGGAGGCGCTAATCGAGCGGGAGTTGCAGCCGGGTCTTTAGTCATCAATACTGTGGATGTATTAAACAGCACTGGCACCATTGCACCGCAGCCAAAATTAAGCCAGTGTTCCTGGTCTAGGTTTACTCGCAGGATTGCGCCTTGAGGGCTCAATTTTCGACCCAACTCATCGCGGTCTTTTAATTCTTTTAAATTGAATTTTTCCTGCTTCTCTTCTGCTTTGTCATCACCTGTTTCTTTTCCTTCCCACAACTCCAAACTATCTACGCTGATTTCTGATGTTGCTTGGTACTGACTAAGATTGTAATTATAACTGTTTAATTTTTTAAGGATACTTCTTTTTTTACGTACAGCGCTTAAGCCTGATGAGGAATCGGCAAGAAAATTGGCTGCACCAGCAAGAGCAATGAGCGTACCACCATCATCAACCCAACCTTTTAGTTTCTTTAATCCGTTTTCGCCGAGGACTTGTTTAAATGAACCACCCCAAGCTGATGGCATAACCAATACATTATATTTTCTTAAATCAGTATTACCCACATTCATGAAATTCAAAAGCGTAGCTCGCGTTTTCAACCGGGAGTCCAGTAAATGCCAGGTAGCCCCAAAACTAGAGGTACTTGTTGATGGTCCACCTATTAAGGCAATACGTGATTCTTGCAATAAATTGATTTTACTACCGCCTAAATCTGGGCCATCCTCGGCAAGTGCTGTCCCAATACCAACAATATTTATTCCACTTTCTGTAGCGACAGATCTGAGTATGTCATGATCTAAACCAGGATTGGACTGTTTACGTATTAAAATACTTCCTGGAGGAAAACTATTTCCTTCGATTTGAACTGTTTCTTCAATAGCATGGATTTGTATACCATGTTCCATTAATCTTGAAATCGCAATATATATCCCATCTTCGGCCCCATTTAATACAAATCCATAAATCGCATCAGTATTTAACAACTGACCACTACCTGACAATTTTGAGTATGGATTCATACTTATACGAGGCAAGGTTGTTGTATAATAACCCTCTAGGCCAAATGCCAATGGTAGTGACCAGGCAGTGACATCATACAACGTGGAGCCCTCATTTTTCAATAATTTCTGACGTTCTTTTTCCATAGATTTGGTATCGAGACGAATATCAAATTGCAGAATATTCTGAATAAGGGCTTTCAAAGGTTGATTCACCTTTACCACTAATGCACCGCCTTCAACAAAAATATTGTTTACTTTTTTGTTTTTATGAGATTTTGCCGATGAGAGCCGCAATTCTTTGGTAGTTAAATGAACTTCAATAGATTGTCTTTGCAAAGTTTCTGCGAATGCATCGAGCCGGTCCAAATTATTATTAAGCGGAAAAACAAACGCTTCATTTGGATTGCTATCAACACTATTTTTACGTATTTCATAATAATCTGTAAGCAGTTCTTCCCGATGGTTGGCCACTGTTGACAGGTTTGCCATGGAACTGGTAAACTGGTGGTGAACAGCTTCTCTGAAAGTTGTTTCTGATCCATCGGGTCTTTTTACACGTTGTCCAGACGTCCTGGATTGTTCGTATAAAATACCGACTACACCTGCATAAATTCCCCAGGAACTGCCATAACCAGGATAGATTTCTTCATTCCAATCACGAGTGTAATAACTCCAGCCATATTGGTCAAAAGCATCGGCCTGATCTTCAGCAAAACGCTGCCACCATTTATGTATTACTGAATGGTAATAAGGGTTAAAAGGTTCACGGGGAGGATTAAATAAATAGGTGTCGTAGGCGCCCATTTCATGAGAGTCTACAAGGAATTGTGGTTTCCAGTCCAAAATTGCCCGGACTTTGCCTCTTGTTTCCGGATGAACAGTTGCAAACCAGTCCCGGTTTAAATCAAATAAGTAATGATTTGTACGTCCCCAGGGCCACATCCCTTGATGATTTAAGCTTTGCAGATCAGAATTAGGTATAACACCCCGCCATTGTTGCAATTGAGCTAGGATCCGTTCACGGCCATCTGGATTTTCCATGGGATCAATACCAACTATCACATTGTCACGTATTGCTTGAGATAGTTCATCTGTCCCAGCAGCGAGTTGATAGGCAACTTGTAAAGCAGCGTCTGCACTGGATATTTCATCTCCGTGAATCGCATAAGCCATCCAAGCAATTGCAGGGGAATTTGCTATCAGGTTTTCTGCTTTACTACCACGATCCAAAGTCCGCGGATCAGCCAGTTTGCTGATGTTTTCTCTTATTTGATCAAGGTTGCCATGATTTTCTTTACTGGTAATGATGAGATAAAGCAGTTCACGACCTTCATAAGTTTGACCATAACTATACAATGATGCATTCTCAACTGTAGCATCAAGATATTCAAAATATGTTTTCGCTTCCCAGTGACGAACAGGTTTTGAACCTAAAACGAATCCAAAAAATTCAGAGGGAGATTGGATATTTTTGTTATAAGTACCATTTGCGAAAAATGGAATATCATAATCACCTAAACCCGGATGATCGTGGGTCCGCATTACCTGACTGTAAAGTGAGACTATAAGAGTTAAAAATATGGCATAGTGTTTTAACATTTTTATTTTACCTTTTTATATATGTTAAAATGAGAAAGATAGGCCGATAGACACTGTGTGATCTTCAGGTTTATAAAATTCGCTAGGTATCATAACATAACCATCTGAATCTGTGGTATAATCAAAGGGAATTTCATCAGTGTCATAAAAATACAAATAATCATTAACAAAATAGTATCCAAGAGAATCATCAATGGAATATTCGTAGCTTTTTATGACTGTTTCCAATTTATACCTTGAATAATATTTATAATTATAACTGATATCTAATGTTAAAGCTTCGTGGAAGGTATTGAATGATAGTGTTAAATCATTTTCTAATAAATATTTTGTATTATCATCAAATCTGGGTTTATAGAAAATTTTCCAATCAATAAATAAACCAAGAGCTTCAAAATACCTTTTGTATTTTGGCCTTATTGAATGACGATATAAATTTGTGTGTGTAGAATCACCAGTATATTGTTCNTNTTCANAAAGGGCNGCNTAACTNACNGANAAATANGGNCCAAAACGATATTTNCCTCCCGCACCNATATTNGNNCTNNTNTCNANNNCATANAGTGAATCAAATTCCCATTCAGCAAAAATAAAAGGTGAAAACTTCTGATTGGCAAAAAGGTCTACTAATAGAATTGCACTGCCATCATCTTCGTAAGGTTCATCGTCATATGTGGATTTAGATCTATTACTTGAAAATAATACTTCAGTATCTGGTAATGATAATCCCCCTAGCTGAATATGTCCTATTTTAGATATTGAAAAAGCACCGTTTAGTAAATGGTAATTCAGATTTCCCCGACGTCCATAATAAGAACCTGAAAGTTTAAACGACATTGGTTCTGCAATTACGAAGGATAACATTATTATTGTAATAGTAAAACGCTTCATTTTTTTCCCGATTAAATATTTAAAAGAAATTAACTATAATTAAGTAGAATTTAAAAATGATCATAAAAAAAAACAGGGCAGTTTTTCTGCCCTGTTTTAGATAATTAATTATAATAATTAATTATTTAGCGGCCACCATCTCTATCTTTATCTTCTCCACCTTGACCTTCTTCTTCTTTTTCANCGGAAGGTGCAGGTTTTTTATCTGCGCCAGATGAGGTAGGTTTATCTGACATTGATGCGGCAGCACCTTTAGCAGAACCGCCTCGTGAGGAAGCAGCAGATGCTTTGCTTGAGTGACCTTCAGGGGCTGATTTGCCACCGAAAAGTCTGCCAAAGAAAGATTTTTTACCTTCAACAGCAGTTTCATCACCAGCATCTTTTACTGGTGCTTTCGTATCATCTGTGAGTCTACCAGCATTCGATCCCTTACCACCTTTTTCATGTGATAAATTGCCACCTGACTTTACTTTTACAGTTTCATCTTTAGTTTTCTCTACCGGCGCTTGGCCATAAACAAAACCGACTGATGAAAGTAGAAAGGTAACCATTAGTAACTTGACTATGTGTTTCATTACGAAACCTCCTTTATTAAGATTATCTTACCTGAACCAGAAAGGTTATTAAGGCTATCAGTTAACCAGATAATAGGCTTGTATTTGCATAAAAACAATAAACTTTTTAATAGGTATGATTTGCATCACATTTCCTTATAAAATGCCAGTTTTAAGAATATCATGGATGTGGATAATTCCGTCGGGNCTGTCCTTCATTTTACCGGAAAATACGAATAAACTGGTAATATTATGATCTTCCATCACTTCTAGGGCATTTATCGCCAATGTTGTGTCCTCAATCCATTTAAAATCTCTTGTTTGAAAAGATCCAGCTGTATTGTCAAATATTTTATTCCCAGAGCTCTCTAATCCTCTTCTAATGTCACCATCAGTAATGATACCTGTTAAATTTACATTATCATCTGTTACTCCTGTCATTCCAAGTCCTTTTTCCGTCATGATAAGCAATGTTTCACTCATTGGAGTAGAATCTTTTACTAGAGGTATTTCATTACCAGTATGCATGATTTCACTGACTGTAAGGAGCAAACGTTTACCTAAAGTCCCACCTGGATGTAACAGAGCAAAATCCTCAGCTTTAAATCCACGGTTTTCCAATAAAGCTACTGCAAGAGCGTCTCCCATGGCTAAAGTCGCAGTCGTACTGGCAGTGGGAGCCAATTCCAAAGTATCCGCTTCCTGTTCAACAGATGTGTCAATGCAGATATCTGCCAAATCAGTAATAGTTGAATTTTTTCTACCAATCATGGCAATGATCTTGAGCCCCATACGTTTAAATGCAGGAATGATCTGTATCAATTCATATGTTTCGCCACTATTACTGATGGCAAGAATGATATCATCTTTGGTGACCATGCCCAGATCACCGTGGCTTGCTTCACCTGGATGCATAAACAATGAAGGAGTCCCTGTACTGGATAGTGTAGCAGCAATTTTTTGAGATATTAATCCGGATTTTCCCATTCCAGTTACAATGACTCTGCCACCACAATTTNGAATCGCATTTATTCCTTCATCNAAATTCTCATTGATNCGTTCTATAAGACTTAATACAGCTTCCCCCTCGACCTTGAGGACGTTTTTGGCAACTTTTATGTTATCTTGCTTACTCATTTTCTGTAAACTCAATTTACTACTTATGTAAAGAGTTCAAAACCTTATAGGTTTACCTGTTTTTGCCAACAAACAGGAAATATTGAATGGTGTAAGGGATCATTCTGCTTGAATGCACTTAATTCGGGAAAAGGCGGTGAAGTTTCACCAGGCCTTTCTGCAAAAACTGCATCATCGCCAATCCAACGGGATGAAAATGCTCTTCTACGTAAACTATCATTTGGGTTACCCCGCCCTGAATGAAGTGTCTTAAAATGGAAAACGATGCAATCTCCAGGTTCCATATCCCAAGACAGGAGCTCATATTTATTTCTCTCCGATTCAATATCAGGAATGGGTTCATAGCTTCCCGGCGTATAATCATAATTACTTTTTGATAAAAATTTAATGGGCATATACATTTTCCCATGCAAGTGCGATCCTGATACAAACTCCAATCCAGATTCTTTAGGTACTGGCTCTAGTGGCAGCCAAATACTGCAAACCTGTTCACCGTCCACGCAATAATATGGCTGGTCATGATGCCAGGGNGTGGTTTCAGATGTTTTTGGTTCTTTTACTAATATATGTTCGTGAAAAAGTCGCATTTCTGATGATTGAGCTAATCTCCCAGCAATTTCTGCAGCAGGTGAATTAAATAAAAATTTTTCATACTCATCAAAGCGCTCCCAATTACAATAATCATCATAAAAATTGCCTTCATCATCTGCTGGTGTATACTGACATGCATAAGGTCCTGGATCTTTTCGATTCTTCTCTATCCCTTCAGCCAAAAGTGAAAGCCATTCAATGTTAAATGCCTTTTTGAGTAAAATGGCTCCTTTTTCGGAGTATTCTTGAATTTGAGAATCAGTGATCAACCTTGATTCACTCTCCCATAAAATAATTTTTGTACTTCAGGACTGTTCAACACATTTGGCCTGTCCTTATAACACAATGTGCCTACATAACGAGTTGTTTCACCCACAACCGGTGTAACACGGTGCAGTGAATAAAATCCTGCAAAAATAAGTAAATCTCCAGGTTCAACATTCAAAGGTACTAACCCTTCATCAGAGCCATTCAGTATAGCTCCCAGTTTTGAATAATCATCTGTATCAAATTTTCGCAGATCAGGAACGCATTCAAATACTCCGCCAGCTTCAGGTTTTTGTATTAACAGAGTAATGGTTACTTGG
>PAWC01000044.1 GCA_002713385.1 Fidelibacterota bacterium | reverse complement strand
GGTATATTCCCGGGCTATTTTTTAACCGAAAAATCTACCTGAACAGAGAAAATATGTCAGACCAATTTTCCATTCCAAAGCCATTTAATGAGCCTATCAAAGATTATACTCCCGGTTCACCGGAAAAAGAAAGTTTATTAGCAAAATTTCAAGAANTAAAANACCAGACTATCGATATTCCNCTNATNATNGNCGGCGAAGANATCNNTACNGGGAATACGGNCAATTGTGTGCTNCCCCACGATCATGGCCATGTATTGGCNACATTTCACCAGGCGGGTGAAAAAGAAGTCCAGCTGGCCATCGACGCNTCCCAGGAANCCTGGCGAACGTGGTCCAAAACNTCCTTGGAAGAACGTGCAGAAATTTATCTTAAAGCAGCAGATCTGCTTGCGGGAACCTGGCGGGATACTATTAATGCCGCCACCATGCTGAATATGAGCAAAAATGCCTACCAAGCCGAGATCGATTCCGCCTGTGAAATGATCGACTTTTTCCGCTTCAATCCCTGGTATGCCCTGGAACTGGCAACTCATCAGCCTATGTATTCTCCGGAACCAACCAAAAATTCAATTGAACTCCGTCCCCTNGAAGGATTTGTTTTCGCGGTATCACCATTTAACTTTACTTCCATTGGCGGCAATCTCCCTTCCGCTCCGGCATTAATGGGCAATGTCGCTCTATGGAAACCGGCATCAAGCGCGGTTTATCCGGCATATTTCATCATGCAACTGTTCAAGGAGGCCGGCATGCCNGATGGTGTCATNAATTTCATTCCCGGCCGCGGCTCACAAGTGGGGCCNACCGTNATGAANAGTCCTCTTTTAGCCGGGGTACATTTTACCGGNTCNACAGCTGTTTTCCAGGGTATGTGGCAACATGTAGGTGANAATATNCAGAATTATAAATCATATCCACGTATTGTAGGTGAAACCGGCGGTAAGGACTTTTGCATCGCCCACGAAACCGTTAATAAAGATGCACTGGTCACAGCCATGGTTCGTGGAGCGTTTGAATATCAGGGACAAAAATGTTCAGCCATGTCCCGCGCCTATGTTCCAACTAGTATCTGGGATGAGGTAAAAGAAAAATATATAGCAGAAGTTGGCACCATTAAAATGGGTGATCCCGATNATTTTACCAATTTTNTGAATGCGGTCATTGATAAATCCGCTTTTGATTCCATTGCTGAATTCATCGATTATGCTCAAGCGGCTGATGATGCAGAAATCATCACCGGCGGCGGTTATGATGATTCTAAGGGATATTTCATCGAACCCACCACAATCCTGACAGATAATCCCAAATTCCGTACCATGTACGAAGAAATNTTTGGACCGGTCTTGACCATTTATCTTTATGATCCCAACGATTGGGAAGAAACGCTTAAACTGGTGGATTCCACATCAAATTATGCGTTGACAGGCTGTGTAATGGGCGAGGATAAAGATGCCATCGAAAAAGCAAAAAAAGAGTTAACCCACGCTGCCGGTAACTTTTACATTAACGATAAACCCACGGGTGCAGTCGTTGGCCAGCAACCTTTCGGNGGCAGTCGTGCGTCCGGAACGAATGATAAGGCTGGCTCCATGTTCAACCTGGTGCGCTGGGTCTCACAGCGAACGATTAAAGAAAATTTCGATCCGCCCANGGATTATCGTTATCCATTTATGGCTGATGAATCATGAGAAAATTTCAAAGNAGAATACTTTCATTTAAACAACATTTTGGTTTTACCTAAAAACCTGCGTTTCCTTANGNTATTTATNCNCCCAACTGTTAAAACATTAAATAAAGGATTTATTAATGAAACCGATCAAAACATTAATCATGGGTGCCGCNGGGCGAGACTTTCACAACTTCAATGTTGTTTACAGGCAAAACAATTTATATGAAGTTGTCGCCTTCACAGCAACACAGATACCCGACATTGAAGGACGAAATTATCCGTCCGAACTATCCGGTGAACTGTATCCCAACGGTATACCTATCCATGATGAAAGTAAACTTGTAGATCTTATTGCAGAACATGATGTAGAAGAAGTGGTCTTTTCTTATTCAGACATTACCCATGAGTATGTCATGCATAAGGCATCCCAGGTACTGGCTGTGGGAGCCCATTTCAAATTATTGGGTGGTGAACAAACCATGATACAATCTTCCAAACCTGTCATATCTGTTTGTGCGGTTCGAACGGGTTGCGGTAAAAGCCAAACCACCAGNAAAGTCGCTGNAATACTTAAAGCAGNGGGTAAACAGGTGGCTGTCATTCGCCATCCCATGCCCTACGGTGATCTGGCCAAACAGGGCGTTCAGCGCTTTACTACTTTAGAAGACCTGGAGAAACATGACTGCACCATTGAGGAAATGGAAGAATATGAACCCCATATTATCCGNGGAACAGTGGTGTTTGCCGGAGCCGATTACGAAGCCATTATTCGGGAAGCAGAAAAAGAAGCGGACGTCATCCTCTGGGACGGCGGCAATAACGATATGCCGTTTTATAAACCGGATCTNTCGATAGTCGTTACCGATCCTCACCGNCCGGGACATGAATTAGCTTACTACCCTGGTGAAACAAATCTGATGATGGCAGATGCAGTTGTTATCAATAAGGTCGATACAGCTGATCCAAAAGGTGTGGATACGGTTCGCAATAATATTCAAAATGTCAATTCTGATGCGGTCATTATAGAATGTGCTTCTCCAATCACAGTCGAAAATTCTGACTTGATCGCCGGGAAAAAGGTACTGGTGGTGGAAGATGGGCCTACANTAACACACGGTGAAANGAAAATTGGAGCTGGTATGGTTGCTGCAGAAAAATTTGGTGCGACTGAAACAGTCGATCCGCGTCCTTATCTGGTTGGTAAATTGCTGGAAACATTTGATCATTATCCAAACATTGGTTTGCTCCTGCCGGCCATGGGTTACGGTGATGAACAGGTCAAAGACTTGGAATCAACTATCAATAATACCGAATGCGATGTGGTCATCATTGGTACTCCCATAGACTTAAGGCGACTCATTGATATTAAACAACCCTCTGTGCGGGTAACCTATGACCTGGAAGAAACAGGGTCACCTACCATGGCTNATGTTTTGCAACCATTTATCAAATGAATAAAACGGCCATTATTGCGCTAGGTGGAAACGCTCTTTCTNAAAAAGNCCAAACAGGTTCCATATACGAACAGTTTGCCAATACACGGGAAAGCCTCACCGAAATCATAGAATTTGTCAGGCAGGGTTATAATCTCTGCCTGACCCATGGCAATGGTCCCCAANTCGGAGATGAACTTTTACGGATGGATCTTACATATAATGAAGTTCCGCCATTGCCTTTGGGTGTATGTGTGGCCGGAACTCAAGGTACGATCGGTTATATGATCCAGCAGACATTTCAGAATGCACTTCGGGAAGAAAATGTTGATCGTGAGGTTGTTACTTTAGTAACACAAGTCATGGTTCGTGCGGATGATCCGTCCATTGCCGATCCAACAAAATTTGTGGGCAAACGCTATGAAGAAACACAAGCACAAGCTATAGCAGAAAAATTCGGATGGACAGTGAAAGAACAGGAACCAGGTCGATGGCGTCGTGTTGTCCCCTCCCCTGATCCTGATTTTGTCATGCATGGAATTTCAATTCGTACTTTGGTCGAAGCAGGTACGATTGTTCTTGCCGCCGGCGGTGGTGGCATTCCAGTATATAATAATGATAATCATAAACTTGAAGGGTTGGATGCCGTCATTGATAAAGACCTGACAGCGGCTAAATTGGGTAGAGTCATTCACGCTCAGGAATATTATATTATCACCGATGTGGACCATGTCTATCTTAATTATGGCAGCAGTGATCAAGAACCCATCTATAAGATGGCTGATGTTCAGGCAAAACAATACCAGAAAGACGGGCATTTTCAAAAGGGTAGTATGTGGCCCAAGATCAGGTCGGCCATATATTTTTTAAAACATTACGGTGAAAAAGCTGTGATTACAAATATTCAAAATATCCGTAAAGCCATAAATGGCGAGGCGGGCACAACAATTGTGAAAGGATAGACAGGATGAAAATACACGAATATCAGGGCAAAGAACTCTTTCGTAAGTATAATGTCAGTTTACCAGAAGGATACCCAGCATTTTCTGTAGAAGAAGCACTTACTGCTTATGATAAACTCAATGAAAAAACAGTTGTGGTCAAAGCCCAGATCCACGCCGGCGGGCGCGGAAAAGGTGGCGGTGTTAAACTGGCTCACTCTCGTGCAGAAGTCGAGAAATTAGCGCATCAGATCCTGGGCATGAACCTGATCACGCACCAAACTGGTCCCGAAGGTAAAGAAGTACAACGCTTACTCATTGAAGCNGGTATAAATATTTCAAGAGAATTATACGCCGGCATTGTGTTGGACCGTGCAGAACGTAAATTTGTTTTTATGGTTTCTACCGAAGGCGGTGTCGAAATAGAAAAAGTGGCTGCAGAAACACCGGAAAAGATTATCAAGGAATGGATAGACCCAGATTCCGGACTCACAAAAGATCAAGCTCTAAATCTCGCAACTGCACTTGAAATGACCGGTGATCAGATCGATTCAGCGATTGATATATTTATGGCCATCTGGAATGTATTTATTGAAAATGACTGCTCCCTAGTGGAAATCAATCCTTTGGTTGTTACTGGTGATGATAAAGTGATGGCACTGGACGCAAAAATGAATTTCGATTCCAATGGTTTGTTTCGGCATAAGGAACTGCTGGAGTATAAAGATGAAAGTGAAGAAGATTCGGCTGAGTTGGAAGCCAGTAAATACCAGTTGAATTATATTAAACTGGACGGCAATGTGGGCTGTATGGTTAATGGTGCAGGACTGGCCATGGGGACCATGGATATCATTAAACTTTGTGGCGGCGAACCGGCNAACTTTCTAGATGTCGGCGGAGTTGCTAATGCTGAAACGGTCGCCAATGGTTTCAAGATCATTCTTTCNGATCCAAATGTAAAATCGATTTTAATTAATATTTTTGGTGGAATTGTCCGCTGCGACCGCGTGGCCNAGGGAGTCATTGATGCCATGGATACGGTGGATGTTTCAATTCCAGTAGTTGTCCGGTTGGAAGGCACCAACGCAAAAGCAGCAGCAGAATTNCTGGAAAATTCACCTTTAGAATTTTTAGTGGCNACCAGCCTGGCCGATGCGGCTGAAAAGGCTGTTTCAGCCGTGACTGGAGGTGGACAATGAGCGTTTTAGTTGACAATGATACACGCTTGATCATCCAGGGCATCACGGGTACAGAAGGTTCTTTTCATGGCAGTCAGATCCGAGAATATGGTACCAATTTGGTCGGCGGNGTCACTCCTGGAAAAGGGGGCCAGGAAGCACTTGAAGTTCCTGTTTTTGATTCAGTAGCTAAAGCNAAAGCAGAAACGAATTGTAATACATCAGTTATTTTCGTCCCTCCTGCCTTTGCTGCAGTAGCCATCATCGAAGCTGCAGAAGCCGGATTGGATTTGGTCATCTGCATNACTGAAGGCATTCCAGCAGCGGATATGGTAAAAGTTAACCATAAGATAAAGAATCTGCCTTCTCGACTTATAGGGCCCAATTGCCCTGGTGTGATCTCTCCTGGAAAAGCAAAAGTTGGCATTATGCCCGGTTTTATTCATGAACCGGGATCTATCGGTGTTGTTTCACGATCGGGAACATTGACTTATGAAGCGGTTCATCAATTGGTTGTTGCCGGTTTGGGCCAGTCCACATCCGTTGGTATTGGCGGTGATCCTATTATTGGCACAACATTCATTGATATGCTGGCACTATTTGCAGATGATGACGAAACTGCAGGTGTCGTTATGATCGGTGAGATCGGCGGAACAGCTGAAGAAGAAGCCGCCCAGTGGGTTGTAGATAACAATTTGAAAAAACCAGTTGTAGCGTTTATTGCCGGACAAACCGCTCCACCGGGCCGGCGTATGGGTCATGCCGGCGCCATCATCGCCGGGGGTAAAGGAACGGCAGCAGAAAAAGTCGTTGCTTTACAAGCAGCAGGTATTACTGTGGTGAGTAGCCCGGCGGATATTGGCAAAACCATGGCTAAAGCAATTAAAATATAAATTAAATTTGATGAGGATAATTTCGTGAGCAATAGAACATTAGCGATCATTAAACCCGATGCAGTGGACAATGGCTATACCGGAAAGATCATCGATAGAATCATTTCTGCAGGATTTAAGATCAGGNCTGTCCNATTGATGCATTTGAGCCGTGAACAAGCCGAAAGCTTTTATGCAGTTCATAGAGGACGTCCTTTTTACAATGACCTAGTGGATTTCATGACCTCAGGCCCCTGTATGCCGATGGTACTGGAACACGAAGATGCTGTAAACGCATTTCGTGAACTGATCGGTGCAACCAATCCAGCTAAAGCCAATGAAGGTACCATTCGTAAGGATTTCGCAGAGAGTGTTCAAAACAATGCAGTNCATGGTTCTGATTCAGATAAGACCGCTCAAAAAGAAATTGCATTTTTCTATTCAACCGATCAAATTCTGCATTACTAATCAGGAGACATTTTCTGTTTGATTCAAGAATATATCGATTAAGCGTCTGCGCGCTCTTTTCAGTTCTGCTTATCACGGCGTGTGGTAAAAAAGGATTAACAGGGAGAACAGGTGAGGCCATATCCCTGAATACTGAAATAGCTGAAGACAGCGATGATCTCGATTACAACTGGAACATCGCTGATCAGCCTGATGCTTCAATGCTGAATTTAGAAAATTTCAGCTATAATGAAAATCGTTCCACCGTCTCATTTATTCCTGATGCTCCTGGTGATTATATATTGAAAGTTGCAGTATCTCAGTACGGCGATGAACTTGCGATACAATCCTTTACCATTGCTGTGGAGCAAGGTGATGCTGTTCCTGTAGAACCAACTAAACCTGATTGGTATGAAGAAGAAAGTGACCGGCAGTGGTTTGAAGCAGATACAATTGTTGAGGATACAGTCGTTGAAGTGCCAGTGGTCACAGAAGTTGCGCCTGCTATTGATAAAGTTGAGGAAATCGTTGCCGAGACTGAAACAGAAGCAGTACCTCCTCCCCTACCACCGAAACCAATTCAACGAGGATTAAATATTCCAAAAAATGAAGGCAGATTTACAATTCAGGTTGTTTCTAAAAAATTATTGTCTGATGCGGAAGTCGTCGCTGCAAAATTGATTAATTCCGGGTTTGATGCCTATATCCAGAAAGCCTATTTCAAGGAAACAGACGAGGTTTGGTTCCGAGTTCGTGTGGGCAGTTATGACAACCGAAAAACAGCACTCACAGTTGCCAAATCTATTTCTGAATCACGCGGTACATCCACATGGGTGGATTATGTCCGCTATGAAGAATAACCAAGGAGATAACAATGGATCCTATGAAATTATATTTTGACGTTCGTGATATTTTTCGAGCTCCCCGATTAGCCTTAAGNGGAAAAAAGATTCTTGTATTTGTACAAGCTCTATTAGTTGGTTATGCTAATTATCTAATTCTTACCTATGTATCATTCGGATTGGCAGGTTATACATTTTCTGAAACATGGAGCCAGTATGGACTTTATCCCTGTCTTTTTGGTAATCCAGCTCCTTGGTATGCCTGTGCAGTCTTTGGACTGGGAGTTGCCTGTTTNTTCCTGGCAATCAATTTTGGATGTACTGCTGTTTCCAGAATCACATTTAAACAGCTGAAAGGTGACGAATTTTATTCATCGGGAGATGCCTGGAAATACGTCAAAAAGCATTGGCATCCAGTTGTTTTCACATCAGTTTCATTTATCTTTATCCTCGTCTTTTTCTTTGGACTTGCAGCCNTATTTGCGTTAATGGGTAAAATCCCTTACGTGGGTGAATTCTTATTTGTCATTCCCTATCTCTTATATTTCTTCGGCGCGATATTTACCATTTATACTAGCATTGTTTTTGGAATTTCATTTCTCTATGCTCCGGCGATCATCAGTGCCTATGAAGAAGACACCATGGGAACCGTATTCAATTCATATACCATCACCTGGTCACAGCCATGGCGAATTGTTCTTTATCATCTCGTTCTCTTCCCAATTGGAGCGCTTGCCAGTTACATTTTTATAAATTTCTGGATTGCCGGATTTAAGCTGATTAATTGCTTTTATGGTTGTGACTGGTTTATGGGTACGAAACTGGCCAACATTGTGGCCTATGCTGCAAATATTGTTTGTCCCGCGAGTTTATGCAATGCTTTAACTGCCTGCTGTNCTGGTTTTAGCAGCAGCTGTTGTATAGGACTGTCTGGCTGCCTTTACGCTCCAAACGCAGATTTGGCCTNACTATCCGGAAGTGAAACAGCAGCAGGTNTAATATTAGCTGTTTTCCTGTTCCTGCTTATACTTTCCGCATTTGCCTATGTTCTTTCCATTTGTTCAGTCGGTGAAACACTCATGTTTATCATTTTCAAGAAAAANTCTGATGATGACAATATTCTAGAACGCAAAGACGAAGATGATCTTGAAGAAGAGGAAAACGATGATTTTNCAATGGACGNTGACGATGACGCTGGAAATGTAGAAGAATCAACAGCTGATGATGAGAATAATGACTCAGCTGATAATGAAACATTGGCTGATTAAGACAGTTTTTACCAAGAATTAATCTTATGAACAAAACTCCATAAGAGGTATTTTCCCGGGCTTAAAAATGAGGATTTTTCGTACCGACTTGCTTATCGGTCTGAATAACAAGCTTTTTGAAATTTCCAGCGCATCTTTGGGATTGGATAATGTCCAGTTTACCGAGGACAAGATCTCGTCTATCATCCATTCTGAAATCGCAGCTCATGGGTATTACTTGAAAGGAATAATGGCAGTGTCAACACAAGAATCCTGTGATCGCTGCTTAATAGATTTTGACTCTAAACGAGAAATCAAATTTTCNATTTTATTAACAAGCGATAGCGATCTAGTAAATAATGATGAAAATAATGTCATATATTTTAATGATCAGGAAGAAGCAGTAGATATCAGTCCTGTTATGGCTGAAAATTTATTACTGGATCGNCCTTTGAAGAAGCTGTGCATTGATGATTGCAAAGGATTGTGTACTTTCTGCGGATGCAATAAGAATGAAATAAATTGCGCTTGTACGAAAGAAACAAATGATTCCCGCTGGGAAGGTTTGAAAAATTTAAATTGATATAAACTAGGAGAATTCGGATTACAAATGGCTCTACCAAAGACAAGAATATCAAAAGCGAGAGGCAGAAAAGGCCGNACCCATTATAAGGCTGGTCATGTNCAAACCGCTATCTGTGCACAATGCAGTCAAGCAAAATTACCGCACCGCGCCTGTCCCAATTGCGGATACTACCGCGGTCGTCCTGTTGTTTCAGCAACGGAGTAATATTTCTTCATGAAAATAGCNTTAGATGCCATGGGTGGAGATTTCGCACCCGAGGCATCGGTACATGGTACCCTTGAAACACTGCATGCAGATATTCAAGTAGGATTGGCTGAACATTTGGATAAAACGCCTAATGAAAGCTAAAATAACAGCAACAGCCCGATATTTGCCGAAACGTACCCTCTCCAATTTTGACCTGGAAAAAATGGTGGACACCACTGATGAATGGATTCGTTCCAGAACAGGTATTGAGAACAGGCACATTGTAGCAGAAGGTGAAGCCACATCAGATATGGGTACACAAATTGCTAAACAACTTTTAGCTCGGTCCGAAAAATCTGCCGAAGATATTGATCTCATTTTAGTCGCTACTAGTACACCGGATTTTCCCGTTGTTTCTACTGCTGCACTGGTACAAGATAAAATTGGTGCTGCAAATGCCTGGGGCTTTGATATTGTTGCTGCCTGCACTGGTTTTGTNTANGCGATGGAAACTGGCTCTAAAATGGTTGAATCCGGTCAGTATAAAAATGTAATTGTCATCGGCGCTGATACCATGAGTTCCATCATTGATTATACAGATCGTAATACCTGTATTATATTTGGTGACGGTGGTGGTGGTGTACTATTAGAACCAAGTGAAAATGAACACGGTGTATTGGATTCCATTCTGTATACTGATGGGAGTGGAAGTAAATACTTAACAGTACCTGCCGGCGGTAGTCTGCACCCCGCTTCCATAGACACGATAGAAAAAAAGATGCATTATGTATACCAGGATGGNAAAACGGTATACAAATTTGCTGTAAAGAACATGGCCAAAGTCAGTAAACAAATCCTGGATAAAAACGGATTAAAAGGTGAAGACATTAAATTATTTATNCCACACCAGGCTAATAAACGGATTATAGATGCTGCTGCAGAGCGCTGTGGACTGCATAATGATCAAGTTTTTGTCAATGTTAACCGTTATGGNAATACGACGGCTGGAACTATTCCTTTAGCCATTGATGAAGCTGTGGAAATGAACCTGTTGGCAGAAGGCGATCTGTTGTTANTGGCAGCATTTGGAGGTGGATTTACTTGGGGCAGCATGCTCATCCGCTGGGGCAATGTTTCATGAGTTTAGCATTTTTATGCCCGGGGCAAGGGTCTCAAAATGTAGGCATGGGCCAAGACATTTTTGATAATTCTGATCTGGCTAAATCTTATTTTGAAACCGCTAATGAAATCCTGGATGTGGATATTCAAGACATCATGTTCAATGGCCCTGAACAATCTCTAAAACAAACGCAATACACTCAACCTGCCCTCTATATTGTTGCTGTAACAATCGGTTTACTTTTGATGGAAAAAGGAATTAAACCAACCAGTGTAGCCGGTCATAGTTTAGGAGAATATTCAGCTTATACACTTGCAGGATCATTCGATTTTGAAACTGGGCTGAAAATAGTAAAAGTAAGGGCTAACAGCATGCAAAATGCCGGTGAAGATCAGCCTGGGACGATGGCAGCCATCATTGGTTTGGACGATGAAACTGTAATGAATATTACTGATAATATTTCCGGAACAGTCGTCGTTGCAAATTTTAATTCACCCGGGCAAGTTGTTATTTCCGGTGCATCAGAAGCCGTAAATTCTGCCATGACTGCAGCCAAAGAAAGTGGTGCTCGAATGGTTATACCTCTAAATGTGAGTGGTGCCTTTCACTCGCCCCTGATGTCAAGTGCTCGGGAACACTTTGCAGAAATGATAGATTCCATTGAAATTAGTAATTCTATGATACCTGTTTATAGCAATGTATCTGCTGCTCCGGTCACTCGAGCAGCTGAAATTCGAGAAGCAATGATTAATCAGTTGGAAACTCCAGTGTTGTGGAGCCAGACAATTTCAAATATGGCCCGCAGCGGTATAAATCATTTTATGGAAGTGGGTACAGGACGTGTCTTGCAGGGTTTATGCAAACGGATCGATCGATCGCTGGTAACAAGCGGTGTAGAAAACTGGGAGCAGGTAATCAATGCTTGAAATAAAAGGTAAGGTTGCTTTGGTCACGGGTGCTTCACGAGGTATCGGTAAAGCCATTGCCACTGTTTTATCTAATGCTGGTGGTCATGTAGTTTGCGTAAGCCGCAGTGCAAAGGATGTTCAAGCAGTGGCAGATTCCTTGCCCAATGCTTCTGCAGCAGCGTGTGATATTTCCTCATCCGCAGGGTTTAAAGAATTGGTCAATAAAATTGTGGAAGAACAGGGTCAGTTGGATATACTCGTCAACAATGCCGGTATTACCAGGGATGCGCTCATTATGCGCATGAAAGATGATGACTGGAATATGGTGCTGGATATTAATTTAAAAGGTGCGTTTAACGCTATTAAAGCTGTCATGCGTCCTATGATGAAACAGAAGTCTGGCCGGATTATTAATATTTCGTCCGTGGTGGGTTTGTCCGGCAATGCCGGCCAGGCCAATTATGCCGCATCCAAAGCAGGCCTTATCGGCCTCACAAAATCCACCGCTAAAGAATTATCCTCGCGCGGGATAACGGCCAATTGCATCGCTCCGGGCTACATTGCCACGGATATGACCGATAAATTAAGCGCTGCCGTAAAAGAAGATTTAGAAAAACAAATTCCGCTGGGTCGGATCGGAAGTCCGGATGATATTGCCAATATGGTGCTCTTTCTCGCATCGGATGAGGCGAGTTATATCACCGGTCAAACGATCACTGTTGACGGCGGACTAGTCATGATATAAAAAGGAGAAAAACATGTCAGAAACACTGAATAAAGTAAAAGAAGTCGTCATGGACAAGCTTNGCGTTGAAGAAAGCCAGATCACAGAAACGGCTCATTTNATGGATGATCTCGGCGCTGATTCTCTCGATACTGTAGAACTAATTATGCAGCTCGAAGAAGAGTTTGGTATTGAAATTCCTGATGAAGATGCTGAAAAAATCACAACAGTTGGAGCAGCTGTAGAATATATCGANAAAAAATAGTAACATATGTCTAAACGCCGAGTAGTNATTACTGGATTAGGAGCACTGGCTCCTAATGGTAACTCNGTTGTCAATTTCTGGTCCGGACTATTAGCCGGGAAGAGCGGAATTCAGCGCGTGTCTTATTTTGACGCTGAAGATTTCAGCGTCAAAATTGCCGGTGAATTNTCTGATTTCAATGCTGAAGACTATTTTGACAGAAAAGAACTCCGTAAGCTAGATCCCTTTTCCATTTATGGTCTGGTAACTGCAGCAGAAGCGATTACCCATTCCGGGTTGGATGTGAATACTATTGACCGAGANCGGGCCGGAGTTATCATTGGCAGCGGTGTGGGTGGTATTCAGACTCTGGAAGATCAGCACATGGTAATGCAGAACAAGGGATCCCGGCGGGTTTCCCCTTTCTTCGTACCCAAGATGATCGCCAATATTGCTGCTGGACAGATCGCTATTAAATTCGGTCTGCGCGGCCCCAACTTTACGGTTGTTTCTGCGTGTTCATCTGGATCAGACGCTATCGGCCAGGCCTTCCGCAAAATCCAATATGATGAAACGGACGTAATGATTACGGGNGGAACTGAAGCATCAGTAACACCATTGACCNTCGCTGGGTTTGGAAACATGAAAGCACTTTCATCTTCCCATAATGATGNACCTGAAAAAGCCAGCCGACCCTTTGATAAGGACAGGGATGGTTTCGTTCTGGGTGAGGGTGCCGGTATGATCNTGCTGGAATCTCTGGATCACGCTCAGGCGCGCGGTGCTAACATCCTGGCTGAATTGTCCGGTTATGGTGCCACGGATGATGCATTTCACATTACCCAACCGGCCGAAGGGGGAGCGGGGGCTGTAAAAGCCATTACACTGGCGCTGGAAGATGCCCGTGCACAACCGGAAGAAATTAATTACATCAATGCCCATGGTACATCCACACACTTCAATGACAAATCTGAATCAGCCGCAATTCGTACCGTTTTTGGTGCTTATGCTGATGTCTTGAAGGTCAGTTCTACAAAATCAATGACCGGCCATCTCTTGGGTGCCAGCGGAGCTATAGCTGCCGTTGCCTGCGTTAAAGCCATCCAGGATAATAAGGTACCCCCCACGATTAATTATACGACCCCTGATCCTGAATGTGATCTNGATTATGNACCTAATACGGCTCAGNATCTGGAATGCAACGCAGTGATGATNAATGCTTTTGGNTTTGGCGGACATAATGCTGTATTGGTGATTCGAGCATGGAGCGCATAGCGTGGCGCTACTGCAGTCGCTAAAAAAGCTCTTAAGTAAAAAACCTACCCCATACACCCAGTTAGAAAAGAATATAAATTATAGTTTCAAAGATTATACATATCTCTACCAGGCATTTACTCACCGTTCAAAAAGNGCCAACCCTAAATATAACTACGAGCGACTGGAATTCCTTGGCGATGCTGTCATAGATATCATCGTCAGCGCAGAATTGATGGTNGAGTTTCCGGAAGGAGATGAAGGATTACTCACTCAAAAACGATCCGCTTTGGTTCAACGTTCCTTTTTGGCNTCCATGGGCACCATACTGAATCTTTTAGACCATCTGAATGTTGAACCAACCGTAAACTTNGATAATGACAAAGTNGCCGTTAAGCAGCTTGCTAATTTATTTGAATCATTGGTTGGCGCTATTTACCTGGATGGCGGTATGCAACCGGCNAAAAACCTCATTTTAAATACGATTTGGCAGCACCGAAAGGAAGCATGGAAAACAGTGAATTTCAAAGGTTTACTTATTGAATACTGCCACGCCAAGAGTATTGAAAACCCAAAATTTCTTATTTCAGATGTATCAGGACCGGACCACCAGAAATTATTTGAAGTTCATGTTAAAATTGGAAAGGAAATTTATCCTTCGGGGATTGGGATGGAAAAAAAGTCTGCTGAACAATCAGCAGCACAAAATGCCCTGGAAATTCTCCAGGTTTAAGCTTTTATCTCTTTGATCTGATCGCGGATCTTCGCCGCGCGTTCGTACTCTTCCCCATCAATTGCTTCCTGCAGTCTCTTTTCAAGGGAATTCAAAGAGGGAGCCCAGTCAGCGGAATCAAGAGCTTCCTCTTCTTCCGAACTGATATCTGACAGCATGGACGCTTCTGACATCACGTCTTCTTCAACCAGAATAGGCGCCTGCAGGCGTAAGGCAACTGCTAGGGCATCGCTGGGACGTGAATCGATTGACCGCTCGCCGATACCATCACCGCTGATTTCCAAACTTGCGAAAAATACACCTTCCTTCAACGTGGTTATCTTGACGGTTTTTAGTTTGCTGCCGATCCCTTTAATAATATTACCTATCAGATCATGGGTCAATGGACGGGGTGTTTCCATATACTCCAAAGCCAGGGCAATGGACTGTGCTTCAAAGGCACCTACAATGACAGGTAGTCGGCGCTCGCCATCGATTTCTTTGAGGATAACAGCATAGCTGCGGCTGGGAGGATGAAATGAAATCTTATTGACTTTTACTGCGATCATATGTAGAGAACCCTGATGGCAATATAGACTTCGAATTTGGCCATGTACAATACCTTTATTTTATTTTGATGATAATTCTTCTTTTAATTGCATGATGGNAATAACCNGNGAGGGATCTGTNCCATGNAGNATAGCGCACCAATAACTCACCCAGTCGCCNAAGTGGATCAGGTGCAGGAGTCTGACTCTTACTGATGANCCTGCNACTGCAATAANGTGCTGGTTATTATTCTTCATACCAATAATGCGCTTGGTGATCTTCTGCCTTAATTGTACCTGATCATGATCATTGCTATCGGTGAGCCAAAGCACACTCATGTTATCAAACAGTTCAGCATTGTTTTGCCAGCCTGCGATTTCATTATGGTTCATTTCCGGCAGTTCATTATGATAAGACAGCATATCCGCATTTTCACAGAACTGTCCTTTCCAGCGCAGTGCCGCGACTGCAGTGCTTTCTGATGTACCATAAATAATGGGCAGTGTTTTATAAATTGATGCAGCTAATGTATATGTCAGGTTGGATGCAACTTCCTTTGCGTATTCATCTCGGTGCACGCGAAGTAATTTTACTGTATTTGAAATATCATTAAAAATGGAATCACCGATCAATCTTTGAGCCCTGAGCAAAAACAGCATGGGGACGATTGAATAAGCCAACGCAGCCCGGGGCTGCAGTCCGGCAGGTATCGCAATGATATCATAGTTGTCAGTATTCAATTTTTCTGTTAATGATCCGCCTGTAGAAATACCGCAAATATTTGCACCTTTTGCNTTAGCATCTGCGAACGCTGAAAGTGTTTCTTCTGTATTTCCTGAATATGACGAACAGATNACAAGTGTATTTTCATTCACCCAATTGGGTAAATTATAATTACGGTTTACAAGAAAGGGTACGTTCAATTCAGCAGCTAAAAGGGCTCGGCATACATCACCGCCGATGGCAGAACCGCCCATCCCGGCCACGACAACATTTTGAATTTCATTAAAGGTAATCTTTGCAGAGAAATTTTTACCAATATCCATTGCCTGTGCTAATTGGTCAGGAAAATCATAGATAGCTTTAGCCATATGTTCTGTATCGAGTGATTGTTTGTTCATTAATGTGTCCTGTTTAATACAAAATCTGTGAATTGCTCCATGGTTTTCTTGTGTTCACCTGTGAATACGGATAAGGAATCCTGCGCCCTGGAAATATAGTCGTGGCTCATCGCTCTNGCCCTTTCATCCACTTCTGTTTCAATGAAAAATTCCCGCATTCGTTCCCGTTTTGTAGAAATATCTACATCGCTATTGGTAATTTCATCCCAGCCATTGTGTTTTCTGGCCAGAATTGTCAATACAGTTTGTTTATCAGCAACGATATCACTGTCCAGGCTTTTACCCAGATTTTCCTGATAACTGAATATTTCCAGTATATCATCCTGGACTTGAAACGCCCGTCCNAGATTGATCCCATAGTTCCGTAATTCAGCGCATACATCTTTTGATTGACCACCAAGAATACCACCCAATTCAGCACAGAGGCACAACAGAGCACCCGTTTTCCTGCCAATCATGTCCAGGTATTGATCCAGCGTTGTGGAGGTATCCCCTTCAAACTGGAGGTCAAAGGCCTGCCCTTCACATACGGTTAATGATGCTTTATTATATGCCTGAAAAGCAACCGTTGTATTCGCCTGCACTTGGCCGATTATGAGTTGCCCCAATGTAAAAATGCTATCTCCAACGAGAATGGCCGCTTCTTTTCCATATTTATCATGGACAGATGATTTGCCGTGGCGTGTATCATCATCNTCCATAATATCATCATGGACCAGGGTAAAATTATGCAATAGCTCTACGGCNAGACCGGCGTGCATGAGATCTTCGGGATCAGCATCAAATCCACGACCAGACAAATGCACAAGTATGGGGCGTAAGCGCTTGCCTTGGCCTGTTAATACATAACGGATTGGATCGTATAGATACGCCGGTTCTTGAGGAATATACAGCTTGACTAGATGGCGGTCTGTTTCCGAGCGGATGAAGTCCAGCAACTCGGTGAATGATTTAGTGTCCGGCATCGAGCTTTAATGTGCCTATTTCCTGGAGCTTATTCATGATCAATGCTTTGATCTCTTTCATGCGTTCTTGAGTATTGGCTTCAAAACGGCAGACGATCACCGGTTGTGTATTGGATGATCTTACTAAACCCCAGCCATCACCAAAACGAATCCGAACGCCATCCACCGTGATGCAGTCATAATTAGCGGTGAAATATTCCACGGCTTCTTTGGCAATTCGGAATTTTTCTTCATCGTTTTCCGCTTCCAGACGCAGTTCGGGGGTAGAGTAATATTTAGGAAGTTCAGCAACCATTTCCGAAAGTTTTTGATCGCTTCTGCTCAACATCTGCACTGCGCGGGCAGCCACGTAAATGGCGTCGTCATAGCCATAATAATCATCAGCGAAAAAAATATGTCCGCTCATTTCACCACCAAAAGGACAGCCCAGTTCATGCATCTTCTGCTTGATGAGCGAGTGGCCGGTTTTCCACATGATAGGTGTACCACCATGCTTGGCAATCATTTCTTCCAGTGCCTGTGAACATTTAACATCGTATAAGATTTCGTCCCCTTTATTTTGGATCACTTCCGGCAGGAACAGGGCCATTAGCTGATCCGCCCAGATGATTTCTCCGGTTTCATCCACCACGCCCACACGATCGGCATCACCATCAAATGCTACACCTATATCATATTGACCTGTTTTCATGGTAGCGATTAGATCAACCAGGTTTTCCTGCACCGTTGGATCGGGATGATGATTGGGAAAGGTGCCGTCGATATCGCAAAAAAGTTCTGTCAACTCAACTCCGAGCTTTTTAAACACCTCCGGAGCCAGAATCGCACCAGCGGCATTACCGCAGTCCATGACCACTTTCATGGGGCGCTCAATATTGATTTTGCTTACTATCATTTTGATGTAATCGTCTTTTAATTCATGCTTTACTTCACTGCCCTCCCCTTTTTCAAACGCCCCGCTTTCAATGATTCTGCGGATATCCTGGATTTGAGCACCATAAACAGCTTTACGCTCTAACGACATTTTGAAACCGTTGAATTCCGGTGGATTATGTGAACCAGTGATTTGCATGGCACCGGAAACGCCCAGCTTAAACATGCTGTAATAATTCACTGGTGTGGGTAGTATACCGATATTAATAACATCGACTCCCGTAGAGAGGACCCCTTGCTTGAAATATTTGATCAGGTCCGGAGTCGTCAGGCGAACATCACCACTCAAGGTGATTTCCTGGCCACCAGAGCGTTTTACAAATGTGCCGAACCCTTTGCCCAAGTTTTCAACCACGTCCGGCGGGAAATCTTCTGCCACTTTGCCGCGAATATCATATTCTCTAAAAATGTATTTATTGATCATAATAAGTGAAAATTCTTAATGGCATATCATTGTGTGGTATATGGTTTTATTAAATAGAAATTACGCTATCCATAACGAATGTTATATGATTCTATATACTATTTATTTTACTTCAGCATTGTAGAAAGATTTTTTTTCATTACTGCTGAAGCGGTGAGCAGACCTGAAAAGAGAGCGCTAGTGACGCCCACTGTGGTAACGTCCTGACCGGTAAGATAAAGATTTTTTATTTTCGTCTGAGGCCGTAGCCATTTTTGACGAAAGCGCTTTGGAGTATGACTAATTCCATACATCTCACCCTTTTGATAATTAGCCAGGGAATTAACCGTCAAGGGAGTTGAAAGTTCTGAGTATACCAATGAATCCTTAACCTGGGGAACATGTTTGTATAAAACATCAAGCATTCTATTGGAGAGTAATTCCTTTTCCTTTTCATACTCCTTTCCTCTTTTCTTCCAGGGTTCTGCTTTCCATTTTGAATACCAATCCCAGTGGCTGAGTGTAATGACTTCAATGGTAGCGTAACCTGTGTGATCTTCATCCCAGGCATCATCCTTTGCAGAGGGAAAAGAAACGTATACCACAGGAAAATCTTTATCAGCATCCCTGATATACTCCAGTACATTACGATCATGGTCATAACCGGTGTAAATCCACAGGTTAGTATTAGAGAGATCTAATTCTTGAGCAGACTTGTTTAGTCCTATATGCAGGCAAACATAACTATCTGTCTTTTCAATGTTATCAAGATCAGCATGATGAGATCCATTCACACTGTCATTCTGCAGAAGTCGGTCAAAGGTATTGAAGATGCCGGTATTACTGATGATAAAAGGCGCTTCCAGCACATCTCCATTTTCCAGTTCCACGCCAACGGCTTTACCTTGATGAACAACAATTTTTTGCACACCGGCATTAACAGTCACGTGACCGCCGTTCTTTTCGATAACGTCTGATACGGTTTCAGCAATGCGCCTTGCAGAACCCACAGGATAATTGCCGCCATCAAGATAATGGCGCGCCACAAAAGCCTGCATAGCGAAACTGCTCTGCTTGGGCGGAAGGCCGTAATCGCCCCATTGTCCGGTGAGCACTCCCAGCAGTTCACGGTCATCGGTCAAACTGCTGATGACATCGTAGGTAGTGCGGTCCGCATATTTGAAAAATTTTCTGGTCATGAAGGGATAAGCTAAATCAGCCATAAAGGTTGGCAGTGCTTTGTTGGCAAAATAAGGTCGGGCACTGCGGACGGCCAGATCCAGATAGTTCATATATGCTTGTATGGCATTTTCCTCTTTAGGGAAATAACCAATCATATCTTCTATAAACTGTTCTCTAGGTGCTACAAAATTGTAAGAACGATCCGGAAAAATGATGCGATCATAATTCTTATCCATATAGGACCACTGCAGCTGGCTGTCGGAAATGAGGTCGAATAGCCTGCGGGCTACAGACCACTTTTTATGTACTTCTCCAATGTAATGCAGACCTACATCCCACTCAAAGCTGTCACGACGAAAGGTATGAGTCCAACCGCCAATCTTGAAGTGTTTTTCCAGGACCAATACACGTTTGCCGTTCAGGGCCAGTAGAGCTGCCGTGGTAAGGCCGCCCATACCTGAACCAATAATAATAGCATCGAACAAATCATGTGCCAAGTCAGGTTTATAACTTGTCCATTTTTTCATGACAGTCTCTCGAAATTTATTTTGACAAAATTCTTGAAGATGCACTAGCAGAAAAAAGTTTACTTACTTTTTTCATTTTTTGCTTTTTTCTTTAATATTCAATCACCTGNCCCTGGACTTCAGCACTGGCTTTTTCCAGATCAACCGTTTTAAAACATCCGGTCAGACCAAATAGTAAATTTATACTGATCATATGAACATTGTATTTCATTTTGTATTCCCTNCTTGCTCTTCATAATCTAATACATGTTTTGTCATAAATNTTTTTGCAAACTCAAATGACGCTTTTCTTGCTTCCGGATTNCCNCCATANGTCGGGCCGCGATCGGCGCAAAAAGCTAGGGCAATCTTCTGCCGCAGGGGGGTGATCATGGGAATATTCAGGAAATTCATGAGCACTGCACCATCACCACGCATGCGGAAATGGCAATCGGACAAAGCATAACCATCTTTATCAATGACTAACTGTTGATCGCGGTCAAAGCTGTGATGAGCATCGGGGTAGACAGTAATGCCAATATTGACACCCACCGCCTGCATATCGGTTGCCAGATCTTCGCAAGCAGCGGCAGGAACCCAATTATCAAGTTCACCAATGAGGATATGAATTGGAGCATCCGAAAAGTCCATGATCTCGAGTTCAAAGAAACATGGCGGATAAAAGGGTAAATGAGCGCAGAAACTTCCTGCAGGAGCAATGGCATCTTTTAAGGGCAGCCAGGCAGTAAACAATGACACAGAACCACCGAGGCTCCAACCAGTGANGGCCACGCGNTGGGGATCGATGCGGGGATCTTTAATCAAAGTATCCAAGGCACGATAGGCATCCAGGATCATCATGGCCGTTGTAACAGAGATCTGTTCCCCTACGGTGGAANACACTCCCCGGCTGTTAAAACTTTGCAGTTCGAATGTGGCTATACCCATGTCTCTGTACATGGCTAAATATTCCAAGTGGTGATCAGACCAGTCCTTACTGCCAGCCACACCNATCACCAGAGGTAAATTTTTATGATCAACGCCAGCAGGCATGCGCAGGATGCCGNATACATCCTGGGGTTCNTGGTTTTCGAGATCNGTTATAACATGATAGAAGGAAAAGGGATTGGCACTAGTGAACGTGATGCGTTCGCCATTATCAGCCANGCAAAGCTGAAATAAAAATAGAAAAGCGAATATTTTTTTGATCATTGAGAGAAATATTTTTTCATATGTATTAAGTCATTTCCTTTACGTCGTCATAGCTGTACTGCTTTTCTAAAGTTTCGTCGCCATTTACTGATGGTTGTAAAATGATCTTATACCCATCCACTTTATCTAGTTCCATAATACCGTCTATGTGCATTTTTTTATCCTGGAATTCAAGCAATTCTTTGGCCTTGGCCTTGGCNTCCTTTGCATCGACGGCCACCACGAAATAGTTGGTATGGGATTCATAAAAACCTGCAGAGACTTTTTTATCGTAAAANCCGGAGTGTATCAAAAAAAGTTTCATGTTCATATCCTTTTTATGTGTGCATGAATCTAGCCCTTTTTGGAGAAACAGTGCAGGAGAAACAAAAAAGACCTGNTCACGCAGGACTTTATTTTACATTATTCAGGCTGNGGTGTACTCAAATCCGTACGGAAAGAAGANNTNGAGAGGTGGGCAGAGTNACATTATAAATTTTCAGGATAGGCAAATGATAATTTAAACGGTGCAGAATTCAGCAAGTTTATTCTGTTCGATCTCACCTTGATCAGTAATTATATGATCCACTAAATCCAATGATACAATATCGCTGGAATGGGAAATGAGTGTATAATCTAATCCNCTAACATTTTCTGATTCTTCTTTCAGGTAAATATTCTGATGTCTCGAAAAGGTTGGAGTAATCTCCAAAATAGGTGAAAAAAGGTAGATCGGTAATTTATGAATATGGCATTCACTGACAATATTGGAGGTGCCGCTGTCGCTGACAAATTTTCCATCTNTTGTGATGGCATAGGCACCAATGAATAGCTTGTTGACCTTATCAAAAAAGTGAATGAGATCCCACTCCGGGATGACGGTATACTTAATACTGTTCTGTTCCATAATATTGATAACCTGCTTAGTCTTTATCGCATCCTGCTTTAGAATTAGTACTTCAAATTCCTTACCCATTTTTTTCGCTTCCGGCATGAGCAGTTCCACAGGTTCTTCAACAGCATGGAGAATAATAAAATCACCGTCTTCAATATGATTCAGTCCCTGCTTGGCCAGTTCACTCATATCGTACTCCAGGCGCTTGATAAGTTTTTCAATGATTTCAATCGA
>PAWC01000043.1 GCA_002713385.1 Fidelibacterota bacterium | reverse complement strand
TTTCCACTGGCAGAACTAGGTTGGAATTCTTCTAACTATATCCACCTTTTAACTGAAGTTGAGCGCCGGGCTTATGCAGATCGCGCTGAACATCTTGGTGATTCAGATTACTGGCAACCTCCATTATTCATGCTAATAAATAAAGAATATGCTAAAGATCGTATCAGTGATTTTTCACCAGATCAAGCAACACCCAGCAGAAACATTTTTGCTGGTGACCCAAGTGTTTATGAAAGCCGGGAAACAACTCATTTTTCCGTTGTAGATAAAGAAGGAAACGCAGTATCAGGTACAACAACCATCAATTTGAGTTATGGTGGCGGTTTTTTGGTAAAAGGGGGTGGCTTTTTCCTGAATAATGAAATGGATGATTTTTCTGCAAAACCCGGCGTACCTAATGCCTTTGAATTAGTTGGCAATGATGCCAANGCAATCGAGTCCGGTAAACGTCCCTTAAGCTCAATGACNCCTACCATAGTACTGAAAGATGATAAACCATTTATCATTCTTGGATCACCCGGTGGTTCAACAATTATAACAACTGTATTACAAACGATACTGAACGTCACAGTTCACAATATGGATATACAGGAAGCTGTATCAGCACCTAGAATACATTCACAATGGTTGCCAGATGTGATTATGGCTGAACAATACAGTATAATTAAAGATGTAGAAGAATCACTTAAAAGTAAAGGTCATATAATTGAGCCTTATAAATGGACNAAAATTGGTGAAATGAATGCAATTCTAATAAATGAAAATGGATATTTTGGTGCCGCAGACACCAGAGGGGAAAACACGGCTGTAGGTTATTGATTCGTCATTTGACGAACTGCTTTTTCCCAAACCTGAATTCTGTTTTCCACCCATTTTAACGCAGGAAATTCAGACTCTTCTACGTCTCCTTCCGGAGTAATCCAAATCCAATTATCTCTAGGATTCCCTAAAGCAAATTCTCCTTCAAGTGCAACTGATCCATCAGGATACCACCACGTCCAATGGCCAGTGTACAAACCATTATGGAATTCTCCATTAATACTTTTTGAACCATCAAGATACCATTCCTGCTGCAAGCCGTGGGGCGTTCCATTCCTATAGTTGTGAACATATAAAGTCTGTCCATCAAGATACCAGCGAGTATGGACACTATCTTTTAAATTATTTTTCCAATAAAATTCCCATTGGGGTGCACCATTATCATACCAGCCGCGGTCATAGCTATCTTTTAATCCATGAACATATAGCGCTTCCCCTTCTTTATTTCCAGAATCATACCATAAAATTAATTTACCATGAAGTCTCCCACTGCGATAGGGTTCTGCGGATGATACAACGCCGTTTTCATACCAAAGCGACCAGGTACCCTGTTTCTTACCGTTTACATATTCACCTTCCTCTTTCATTTGGCCACTTTCATACCACTTAGTCCATAAACTCTCTTGATGAAGTTTTTTGAATTCTCCTTCCTCTTTCTTTACACCATTTATATAATACCAAATCCAATGGCCATTTTGTAAACCATCTTTCAAATATCCTTCAAATTCTTTGTTANCATTTTCATAATTGAAAAACACTTTTCCTGTATACGGTTTCACATCTTTTATAAGATATTTCCGTTCTGTGCCATCAAGATCTATCCTGCTCACCAAATCATTTATGTTTATTTGGGCAGACAGAAACGAGCTAACAAAGATTAAAAAAAATAATTTCATACCATCAATTGATCCTCAATTAATTGCACAAAAATAGATGAGCCGACTAGCAGAGCACGTTCGTCTATATCAAAGTGCGAGCAATGATGCGGTACACTGCGAAAGGGTTTGTCTTCCGGGGCAGAGCCGATAAAAAAGAAACAGCCCGGTACTTTTTGGGCATAATAGCTGAAGTCCTCTCCACCCATGGATAAGTATGGATAACCAGCTCCATCTCCAACGATCTTTTGTGCAGAGGCCAATAACTTTTTAAACGCTTTTTCATCATTGATTGTTGGTGGGTAGCCATCCCGATAATCAAATTCAATGGAAGCTCCAAATGTTTGGCCTATTCCATCAATAATTTTCTTCATACGTTTTATTATCAACTGTCGGTTGTCTTCTGTATATGCCCTGGCTGTTCCTTTTAGTACAATTTCATCGGCAATAATATTGAAATTATAACCACCATTGATCATCCCAATAGAAACAACTGTGCTCTCCAGCGGATTGGTATTACGGCTTACAATTGTTTGCAAAGCTGTTATTAAATGGGCTGAAACGACTACTGCATCTACTGAACCTTGAGGTGTCGCACCATGTCCGCCTAAACCTTTAATGGTGATCACAAATTCATCAGCTGCGGCAAGTATAGGTCCTTCCTTTACACCTACTTCACCGTACTTTTGGTAATTCCATAAATGGATACCGTATGCTTCATCAACGCCTTCGAGACAACCATCTTCGATCATATAGCGTGCACCTCCGGCCCCTTCTTCTGCAGGCTGAAATAGAAAGCGCACGGTGCCTTTGATCTTGTCTTTATTATCAGCTAGCACTTTTGCAGCACCTAAAAGCATGGCTGTATGACCATCGTGACCACAGGCGTGCATCACGCCATCATTTTGTGATATATAATCTATCTTTCCTGTTTCCTGAATGGGCAGGGCATCCATGTCCGCCCGCAGGGCGATTGTGGGGCCGTCTCCACATTTCAGATCACCCACAACGCCTGTCTTACCAATGCCAGTTTGCACATCCATTCCTAATTCTGTTAAACGTTCAGCAGCTATTCCTGCAGTCCGGTAAACATCAAAACTCAATTCAGGATGTTTGTGAATATCACGGCGGGNGGCAATAATTTCATTTGCAATCTGTTCTATATCTTTACGAATTTTTACACTCATAATTTTTCTCCGATNTTGGATATAATTCTTTCCAGTAATTTAGAAAATGTTGCGCTGCTTTTTTGTGCTGTTTCACTTACTTCTTGATGAGTCAACGTGTGTTTATTGGCGCCTACAGCATCGTTTGGAAGACAGGCAATCGCTAGGAATTCTGCCATTTCAGAATAATGAACCATCAGGTGGCAGTTCCTTCCATAACAGCCAATTGACCACATCCTGCCGCAATATCAGTTCCCTTACTCCAGCGCACGGTGACCGGAAAGGATGCTTTACTCAACATATCTATGAAGGATTCGATAATGTGATCTGGAGGTCGTTTATATTTTCCACCGATTTCGTTATAAGGAATCACATTCAGCTTACAACGNCTTCCGGNCAGCATNNCAATNANNTTTTNNGCNTCNTNCNTNGNNTCNGTAACTCCNGCCATNAANACATATTCCAACGTAANTGGGTGTCTCGACTGAGATGAAAAATAATCAATGGCAGTTAACAAATCATCTAATGGATATTTCTTTGCGATGGGCATTGTTTTCAGTCGACTCTCTTGGGAAGAACCATTCAAGCTTATGGCCAGTTTATAATGATGTTTTTCATCTGTNTATCGAATGATTTTTGGGACAATCCCCACGGTTGAAATTGTGATACGCCATGCTCCGAGTTTAATTCCATTTTTATGATTCATCAAATTACTAGCTGCAATTACTCTTTCATAATTCAGAAAAGGTTCGCCCATGCCCATAAAAACAACATTTGTAATAGATGATTTTGTGTTTGAGCTGACCTGTAAATACTGGTCTACTATTTCTCCCACAGACAAATTTTTCTGAAAACCCATGGATGCGGTTGCACAAAAATCACAATCCACGGCACAACCCACTTGAGATGAAACGCATAATGTTGTACGATTGNCNTCTTTCATAAGGACNGATTCTACTTTTTCNCCAGACTGCAATTCAAAAAGGAACTTGCGTGTNGGTTCTAATAATGAACCGGTAACATGAACCAGATTAAGGGGATGAATGATATATTTTTCTTCAAGCATATTACGTAAAATCGTTGGCAAATTGATCATGTCAGCAAATGAATTCACTCGACTGCGATAGAGCCAACCGAACAATTGTTGACCCCGAAATGGAGGTTCTTCCAACACAGATAAAATATTTTCCAATTCGACTGTGTTCAAGCCGATTAGGGCAAGGTTCGATTCAGAGGAGTTCTGCATAGGGGCAGAATTTCGATTATCTGCAAGGGGAGCGCAAGACATTATGATTGATTCAATTTGAAGTGACCGTTAAGTTCGAACCCATTAAATAAATAATATATTCAGGACGAAAACATGTCGACACAAAATGATGCACAACTCGTACAGCAATTAGTACAATTCCGCAAGAATTTCATGGATGAGATTGGCAAGGTTATTATTGGTCAACAAAACATCCTTGATCATTTTCTTATAGCGCTTATTTGTAAAGGACATACTCTCTTAGTGGGTGTGCCGGGATTGGCTAAAACACTATTGATCAAATCTATGGCTGAATTGCTCGATCTAAAGTTCAGTAGAATCCAATTCACTCCAGATCTGATGCCCAGTGATATAACCGGAACGGAAATGATTGAAGAAGATCATGCAACAGGAAAACGTCATTTCAGGTTTTTTCAGGGGCCTGTATTTGGGAATATAATCCTAGCAGATGAGATTAATCGTACTCCACCAAAAACACAATCTGCACTCTTGCAGGCTATGCAGGAGCACAATGTAACTGCCGGTGGTCAAACCTATGTATTAGATGAACCATTTTTTGTGTTGGCTACGCAAAACCCCATNGAACAGGAAGGAACCTATCCCTTGCCCGAAGCACAGCTTGATCGGTTTATGTTCAACATTAAGATTGACTATCCCAGCCGGGGTGAAGAAGTGTCTATTGTGCAAACAACAACAAGTGGTAGTGAAACTGTTCTAAAACCTATTATTCCCAAAGCTCAACTTTTATCATACCAGGAGTTAGTGCGTCGTGTGCCTGTTGCGGAAAATGTTGTTGAATATGCAGTGGACCTTGTTGGAAAGACTCGTTCTAATTCAGATGGCTCCCCTGATTTTGTGAATGAGTGGATTGAATGGGGCGCAGGACCACGAGCCTCACAATACCTGATTCTAGGAGCCAAAGGGCGCGCTATTCTAGATGGCCGTCCAACGCCAGATATTGCAGATGTAAATGCACTTGCTCTTCCCGTTTTACGCCATCGATTGATAACCAATTTTAATGCAGAAGCTGATGGGATTAATGTGGATGAGATTGTTAACAAATTGATCAACGAATAACATTGGCTATATCTAAGAAAAAATACCTGCAACCGGAAATCGTTGCAAAACTGGACAATATGGCTCTTCGTGCACGTCTGGTTGTTGAAGGATATATTATTGGCCAGCATAAAAGTCCCTATCATGGTTTTAGTGTCGAGTTTGCCGAACANCGTGCTTATGGTCCCGGTGATGAAATACGCCATGTAGACTGGAAACTTTACGGTAAAACAGACCGCTATTATGTAAAACAGTACGAAGAAGAAACCAACCTCAAAGCATATATATTGCTCGATACCAGTCGCTCCATGAAGTATACAAGTGGAACTGTTACAAAATTGGATTATGCATCTTATTTATCAGCAGCCCTCACCTATCTAATGCTGAATCAGCAGGATGGAACTGGTCTTATATTATTTGATGAAAAGATACAAAAATTTATTCCTCCTCGTTCTACACCAAGCTACTTGAATACAATCCTTAAAAACCTGGAAAAACCAACATTTGGATCTGATACTGATATTGGTCTTGTACTGCATGAAATGGCTGAACGNATTAAAAAGCGTGGATTGGTCATTCTTATTTCCGATCTAATGGATGATCAGGAAGCAGTATTAAGCGGATTGAAACATTTCAGGCATAACAANCAGGAAGTTATCCTCTTTCATATTTTGGATCGTAAAGAACTGGATTTCAAATTCAATACCCGAACACGGTTCAAGGATATGGAAAGTGCTTCACAACTCACCACTGAACCATGGCANATCAAAAGTAGCTATAAAAAACGAATCCAGCGTTTACAAAATGACTATAAAAAACAATGTCGTGAACAGTTGATCGATTACGTTCCGCTTTTTACAGATCAAAGCTTAGATATAGCTTTAAACAGTTATCTCAATAAGCGGCAAAAACTGGGATAAAAAATCCCCCGATTTCATGAGGGATTCAATCGAATATATTAAACGTATTATTAGTCGTATTTCTTGGATTTATCAAAATACCGTTGTGCTTCAGCCTGTTTACCTTGCTGAATCAGGGCTCGCGCTACACCACGATAATGAGCAGCATTCTCCNCCTCTAGATAAATGAGCTCTTTGTAAAACTTTTCAGCTTTCCGCCATTTTTCANNACTCTCAAACGATTAGNGCCATTCCCAAAATAGCTTCTACATCTTCTGGGTTAAGATCAAGGGCTGAAATAAAATGATCTTCTGCTAAATCATAATCTCCATCCTGGTTATATAGAACACCTAAATTGAAATGCAGGTCAGCTTTTGTTTTCATATCTACAGTCGTACNGATTGCTTTTTCGTATGTAGCAATNGATTCATTGACATTNNCGAGGTCGTAATATGTCTGTGCTAGATTGCGTATTGCTGCAGTGTTTCCGGGATCTAGTTCCACAGCTTTTTGAAGATATTGTAAAGCATTCTCAGGTTGGCTAATCCGTGAAAAGATTTGTCCGGCAGTCATATTGGCGTTGAAGTCTTGTGGGTTAATTTCAACAGCTTTTACAATCAATTCAGCTGAACGAATTTGATTTACTTTATCAATTTCACCCAATTCAAAATAAGATGTGGCTAGCATGGTGTAATTTAAACTTTCATCTGCTTTGATTTCTGANGCGGTTTGAAATTCACTTATTGCTTCAAGAATAGCAACTTTCCGATTTTGTTCATCCAGGTCTTTCGATGAGTTATATACTTTTACAGCATTGTTGTATACAACACTCCAATAACCAAACCTGGATATTTCAACCATTTCCTGAACCGTAGATCCTTCAAGTATTTTACGATTAGGATCAATTGCCAGTGCTCTATCATAAACTTCATTCATTTCAGTCCAGCGACCGTCTTTACCATAAATATGGTGACCCAGTTGGAATGGTATTTCCGGATTATCAACTTCAACTGCCATTGCTTTCACCAGAAATTCTTCAGCTTTTTCAAGATCATTTTGCTGTAAATATAACTTGGCTGATGTGTATTCCTCGCTGGGACAGCCACAAAAAACCAAGGTGCAGANCAGGGCCAGTATTATGTTATTACGTTTATTTAGAAACATAAAGTCCTCTTATATAATTTTTGTAGAAAAAAATAGGNTCCAGAAAATACCCAGTATACTACGCTTTTCAAAGTTCTAGAGTCCCTTCAAGATATGATACTCTTTTAGCAGTTTCACCCCTATCACATTCTAGTATTTTTTCTACGCCAAACCCCTCCACACAAATAGATGCCAACGCAGATGCCTGCACTAAAGCTTCCCTGGCAGTACCGTGAGAATTCAACACACCCGCAAAAGCACCGGCAAAAACATCTCCTGCTCCTGTGGGATCAACAACATTTTTTACGGGATAGGCACCAATACGAATTTGATTTATTTTATCAATCAATAGTGCACCATGACTGCCAAGCTTAATCACGACTTTTTCCATCCCATATTGTAGTAGTTTTTGTCCTGCTTTTTCTGGGCTTGAATAGCCTGTTAATAATTCAGCTTCATTTTTATTAACNAGTAGTATAGATACGTATTTTAATACGTTGTCTAGCTGTAGTCGAGTCGTATTGATCCATAAGTTCATCGTATCTAATACAATCAATTCTGCGTTACATTGGTCAATAACTGTTTGTTGCAGATCAGGATGAATATTGGCTAAAAGTGCTGTTTTTACATTTTGATTTATATTCGATAAAGCAGGTGAAAAATCTGCAAAAACTCCCAGTTCAGTGAATAATGTATCCCGCTCATTCCAGTTTTTATTATAGCGACCGCCCCAGCGAAACGTTTGTCCCTTTGCTTCCTGAAGATCATCCAGGTTTACAGCGAGTTTTCGATAAAGATTATAGCCTTTTTGAGGAAAATCTGAACCAATAATACCTACAACACTAGTNGAGCAAAAACTGTGCGCAGCTACCAAGGCATAGGTCACGGAGCCGCCAAGGACATTTTCCCGCCGTTCATGGGGCGTTACAATGGTATCAATGGCTATTGANCCCGCGATCAGTAAGTGTGAATTACTCATTTACAGATAGTAGTTTAACAGCTTTAACTCTACGACATCAAGAATATCCTTCATTTCTTGTATTCTTTAAGTACAATACAGTATATTATCCACTTATGGCTGCCAAAAATTTTGCTATCATTACCGATGTTCACTCGAATGTTGCCTCTTTAGAGACTGCCTTGGGAATTATTGATGCGCGCGATGATATTGATCAGAAAATATGCTTGGGCGATTGCTTTGCCCTGGGGCCATCCCCTAAAGAAACACTGGAAATCCTCATGTCCATTGAAAACTGCATATTTATCCGCGGTAATCATGATCGTTACCTTATTGAGCGCCTATGGGAACAAGAACGCCCGTCTTTAGAAGGAATGAACCCAGATGATCCTATTTGCCAGGCCATTGTTGCCAATGAAGAATGGACGGCTGGTGAGGTGGGTGATGCTGGTGTTGAATTTGCCAAATCTATGCATATAGCCTATCGAGATATTGTGGATAATACCCTTGTTGAATTCACTCATGCCTGGTATCAACGCGATGATATGCCGCCTACCATGGAAGAAGCGCTGAATTGGCGTAATCATGTTCAAAATGCCCACCCTGACGTTACTCGCTTTGTCTTTATCCATGGCCACGTCCATACGCCAAGGAATGAAACAGGTGAAAACCTGACCATTCTCTGCCAGGGTGCTACTGGTTTACCTTTTGATGAAGATCCCCGTGGATCCGTAGCATTTTTATCTGTTGAAGGTGACTCGTTTGATTGGGATGTGGTGCGCTATGATTACGACAAAAAAATAACCTTTGATCTGCTGGAAAATCGTCAACCNCCTTTTTATCAAAATCTACAGAATACCATCAAATACGCCACTATACGAAACGATATATAAGTATACAATTTTTCGTAATTTCCCCGGCTAAAATCCAATAAATAATGTATTATTTTGACCATAGTGCCACCACACCCCTGCACCCTCGTATAAAAGAATTCATGTTAAACGTGGGGGAATTTCATTTTGGTAATCCCTCCAGCATACATGCTCCCGGGCAAAAAGCCAAAACATTGATCGAAACCGCCCGGGGACAAATGGCCAAAGCCATTGGTTGCAGTTCCAATGAGGTCATCTTTACCGGCGGTGGAACAGAAGCCAATAACCTAGTGCTCTGGGATATAATCCATCAGCAGAAAAAACATGTTGTTACTTCTGTAATTGAGCACCCTGCTATTTTGAATGTATTGGATAATTTAGAGGAGTTTGGGGTGTCTTATACTGCTGTTTCAGTGGATGAGGCTGGAGTGGTAAATCCTGAAGAAGTTAAAAATGCCATTACAGAAAATACTGNTCTTATATCCATCATGCTGGCCAATAATGAAATGGGGNCCATCCAGCCCGTTGCTGATATTGCAGCCATTGCCAAGAAGCATGGTATTATAATGCATTCAGACGCAGTTCAGGCGCTTGGAAAAATTTCGATTAATGCGAAGGAACTGAGTGTGGACTGTATGAGTTTTTCCGCTCACAAGTTTTATGGGCCTAAAGGTGTCGGTGCACTTTTTGTTCGTAAAGGATTTCAGCTNAAACCATTAATCATAGGTGGTAGCCAGGAACGTTCATTGCGAGCTGGCACTGAAAATACTTCCGGGATTGCGGGATTGGGATTAGCTGCTGAATTGGCAACAAAAAATATAACTGATACACAATTTCATTTAGACTCATTGACCAATGCATTTCACAAANAAATATCCAATTTATNCCCCGATGCAATTTTTAATGGCCATCCCGAAAAACGGCTGCCAGGACTCATAAGCATTTCGTTTCCAGGTTTTAGAAGTGATCTGCTCATGATTCACCTTGATCGCAGAAAGATTGCTGTTTCCAGCGGCTCGGCATGTTCTGCAGGCGATATTAAGCCTTCGCGCATTTTATCTGCAATGAGTATAGAGGATGATATCAATATTTGCACCTTGCGCATCAGTTTCGGGATTGGCAACACATTGCAGGATGTAGATTATTTAACACAATCCCTTAAATCTTCCCTGGAACAGATTCGTTCCGCCGCTTGAAATGTCCGAGCACATTATCGTGGGTATGAGCGGCGGTGTCGACAGCGCCGTCTCGGCTTTGCTATTGAAAGAACAAGGTTTTGATGTGGAATGCATCTTCATGAAAAACTGGGAGGAAGACAACCCATACTGCACAGCCGAGCAGGATTACAATGATGCATTGCTGGCTTGTAATCATCTGGGATTACAGTTAAAAACAGTCAATTTTTCTAAAGAATACAAAGAAAAGGTTTTTGATCTTTTTTTGAAAGAATATGCTGCCGGTAGAACTCCCAATCCAGATACACTTTGCAATAAAGAAATAAAATTTAAAGCTTTCTTAAATTATGCGTTGAAACTGGGTGCCAGCCACATAGCAACTGGGCACTATGCTCGCCTTGATATCAGCAATGGTTCCTTCCAGCTGCGAAAAGGAATCGACGGAAATAAAGATCAGAGCTATTTCTTATTCATGTTAAATCAACAACAGCTGGGAAAAACCATTTTCCCCATTGGAGAAATGACAAAAAAAGATGTTCGCAATCTGGCAAAAGAAAAAGGGTTGCCAAATCACGATCGCAAAGATAGTACAGGAGTTTGTTTTATAGGTGAACGGAATTTCACTGAATTTCTCCACCAATACTTTAAATCTGACCCCGGGAATATGGCTACTAAAGGTGGAAAAACTGTTGGGAAACATGATGGCTTAATGTTTTACACACTTGGACAGCGACAAGGCCTTGGTATCGGTGGTGGACATAGTGAAAAGGAAGAACCGTGGTACGTTGTTGATAAAAATCTGAAAAATAATAAACTCATTGTAGCACAAGGTCATGAACATCCTGATTTATTTCACTCACAAGTTATTGTTGAAGATCTGCATTGGATTTCTGATTATACACCCTCTTCAAACGAATTAAATGCCAAAATTCGCTATCGGCAAAAAGACCAGCCCTGTTCAGTCAATATCTCAAACGGAACCGCAAATGTGACGTTTGAAAAACCCCAATTCGCTGTAACGCCAGGACAAGCGGCTGTGTTTTATAAAGATGATATTTGTCTGGGTGGAGGAACCATAGAAAGTCGGAACTAATTATTAATTGCGGGATTGCAAAATAGACCTAAATAAAGCGAAATTAACACCGTGAAAAATCATTTATTTTTTATCAAAATTATAATAACGTCAATTCTGTTGGCTGCAGTCGTTCCCACCTTTGGTCAATTTAGAACTGATGCACCCCATCAAAATATCAGGGAATCAATTACAGGTGGTCCTGTAATACCTTCACTGCTTGATGCTCAAAATTTTCAAATGAACCACAGTTTTTCCATGTCCTTAATGAATATGGGCGGAATGTCTGTTGGCGTAGGAGCATATACCAATTCTTTTTCCTTGGCTTTAACTCCAAAAATGAGTTTGAATACGCAGGTAAGCCTTGTTCAGCCAACAATGGGTGGAATGCAAAATCAAGGAAATATTTTTTATGGAGTAGGATTGAACTATAAAACATCTGAAAACAGTTTTTTAAGTTTTCAAATAAACAATTACCCCACATATTACCAAAAACCAAACCAACACTTTCACTTAAGAGACTATTAACACTTGGCCAGAATAAAACGCCGCAAAAAGAATAAACTCCTTTTCAGCTCCAAAGTATCCCACCCTGCCAAACGCAGGGATATCAAAGGGATGTTGGTTAATTCAGCGATCGCCATCTTGTCATTACTACTATTAGCTTTTATTTTTTCATTTTCAAACCGTCAAATTCAAACAGGTGTTCCAATCGAGATCACGTTTCCATCTCTTCCTGACACTCCTAAACTTGCTATTGAAATATATGAGGAGAATCCGATTCTGGATATTGAAGTTGAGATCCTAAACGGCTGTGGTGTTCCTGGATTAGCTGAAAAAGTTTCTAATTATTTACGCTCACAGCAAATGGACGTTGTTCGATCAGATAATGCGGATCATTATAACTATGACCAGACAATACTCATTTTGAGAAATGAGAATTTAGAGGGTTTGAAAAAAGTCTCCCAATCATTTGGGATAAACGAACAGGATGAGTTGCGTATCAAACATATCCCAGATGAGAAATTAAGCGTTGATATCACTGTGATCATTGGCAGTGATTTTGCCACGATCAAACCACTGGTAGATTACTTAAAATAATATTGACACCCACTCCTTCAACGCCCAAAGATGAGGCCAGTGCACTGGTCCGGGGCATTGCTGATCTTGCACTTGAAAAACAAGCTGAAAATGTTATTGCACTTGATGTACGCGGAATTACAAGTATGACAGATCATTTTGTTTTTTGTTCTGCGGATACTGATGTGCAAGTGAAAGCGATTGCCGACAGCATCCGCAAAAGCACAGATCATAAACCCTGGCGAATTGAAGGATATGAACAACTCAATTGGGTCTTACTTGATTATGTAGATGTTGTTGTTCATATTTTTAAAACTCACGCAAGAGAATATTATAACCTGGAAAGTCTCTGGACTGATGCACCATTAACAAAATATAAAGATGAACCTAAAGAAAAATCTCCAAAAACTGCTGACTGAAGCTGCGCAAAAAGCAGGTTTTGCACCTCGATTTGTTGTTATTAGTTCATCAAAAGATGAAAAACATGGAGATTTATCTTCAAACCTGCCATTGGCAATGGCTAAAGCTGCAAAAAAGACGCCTATGGTAATTGCAGAATCAATCATCGGCTACTTTGAAAAAAATGAAAAAATTATTGCTGATGTTTTCCCCTCTCCTCCAGGATTTATCAATTTCAAAATTAATCCCTCCTATTATCAATCCTTGATCCGTGAAATCATAAAAGCGGGCAACGCCTACGGACAATCAGAATTAGGGAAAAACAAAACAGCGAATGTAGAATTTGTAAGCGCCAACCCAACAGGTCCACTGACTGTTGGCCATGGAAGAAATGCTGTGCTTGGAGATACTGTAGCCAATATTCTGGAAAACCATGGCTATAAAGTCACTCGGGAATACTATTTCAATGATGCAGGCCGCCAGATGCGCATACTCGGTGATTCAGTGGAAGCTAGGTATAGAGAGATTGTGGATGGTTCTAGTGTATTTCCTGAAGATGGTTATCAGGGTGAATACATCAGAGATATTGCCAGAAAAATTCAAGAGGAGCATGGGAATAATATTAAAAAAGGCCACAGTGTATTTCGTAAATCAGCTGAAAATGATATATTTGATGAAATTAAAAAGTCTTTAAAAAACCTCGGTATTCATCATAATAAATTTTCCAATGAAAAAACTTTTTATACTTCCGGAGCAGTTGAAAAAGTAACATCTGATTTACGAAACAAAGGCCTTATTTACGAAGAAGAGGGTGCCACATGGTTTAAAACAACAGAATTGGGAATGGATCAAGATCGCGTTTTGATTAAGAGTTCCGGTGAACCTACTTATCGTCTTCCTGATATAGCTTATCATATTAATAAAGTTGAACGTGATTTTGACCTTATCATTGATATACTTGGTTCTGATCATGTTGCTACATATCCAGACGTAGTTGCTGCAGTGAAAGCATTGAACTATAAAACCGATCATTTCAATGTAATGATCCACCAATTTGTTACATTACTGAAAAGCGGACAAAAAGTTAAGATGTCTACACGGAAGGCTGATTTCGTCACTTTGGAAGAATTGGTTAATGATGTTGGTGGTGATGTTGTTAGATATTTCTTTATTATGCGTAGTATGAATTCCCATTTGAACTTTGACCTTGATCTGGCAGCAGACCAATCAGAAAAAAATCCTGTATTTTATCTACAATACGCCCACGCACGAATTTGTAACATTATCAAGCGTGGAGAAGGATTAGAAAAAGATTTTATGGTTGACTATGATCCGTCTCTGCTTACGCATCTTGCTGAAATTGAATTATTAAAAACCATGGAGCAATTTCCAGAAGTCATGGCTACAGCACAAAATAAACTTGAGCCCCAAGATATTGCAAACTATTTACAGGATCTTGCTGCGCGCTTTCATCGTTTTTACGTTGACTGCAGAGTCATTACTCATGATAATGATCTTTCTGCAGCACGCATTGCCTTAATAACAGCAACTAAAATTGTACTGGCTAATGGTCTAAAGGTATTGGGTATTTCTGCACCTGAAAGAATGTAAATACCGTATTCTACAAATAATTTGTGGAGGCGGGGAGATTCGAACTCCCGTCCGAAATAAACCCCTGCAAAACATCTACATGCTTAGTCTCCTGGCAAGATCTTATTCCGCATATGGCCAGGGACTGACAGTCAGCAGAACCAGCCCGTAATATCTTATTCCTGAATTATGGGCAGTAACAGGAACCAGTCTGTGTAATCGACGCCCTTTTATCTAACCACAGACAAATCGGATAAAGGACGAGCCACAGTCTTAAGCTGCAGCCATGTAGCCGTAATCGGCATGTATGAATGTCCGGATGATTTAGGAGAATTCCGGGATCTCCGCATGCAGTTTAACAACGATCTTATCCCGTCGAAACCGGTCGCCCCCATTTTCAAATAACTGCTGGAATTTACGAATAATATAAAAGACAATGGCTCCGAACGCCAACCCGGAGCCATTTCACTTTTCACTTGCCAACCTCTTCAAACGCAAACTCAAAATCATGAATTCACGGCTCAAAGGCAGACCCAAAATACAAGGGCAGATAATTCTGAGCAATAACGAAAATGCAAAATTTCAACTTTTAGTCCCCCTTTTGTACTCTTTATTAATCCCATTCAATATTGTTGAACTTACGTACCTAGATATCTAACTTTGCCCGCTCGTTTTCTAACGGAAATACCCATGTAGTTTCCGGACAGGAAATACAAATGGCCCCGTAGCTCAATTGGTAGAGCAGTGGCCTCTTAAGCCATTGGTTGAAGGTTCGAGTCCTTCCGGGGTCACATAACTATTTATTAAAGGAATAAAATCATGGCACAGGCAGAAGGTTTAAAACTTGCGTTTGACGGCGAAGATAAAATTCGCACGGAACTCTTGGAAACATTTGATTTTGATAGTCCAGATCAATTCATCTTGACTGAAACAGATGAATTTAGTGCCGTTTGTCCTTTCAGCGGTTTACCGGATTTAGCTTATGTAAAAATCGAATATTTTCCAATAGGTGGAAAATGTGTCGAATTAAAATCTTTAAAATATTATTTTATCAGTTACCGCAATGTGGGTATCTACCAAGAGGGCGCTACAAAACGAATTTACAATGATTTGAAGTCAGTGCTGGAAACAGCTCGTTTGCAAGTTACGACTGTTTATAACATACGGGGAGGGTTTGATACAACCTGTATCGAAGGCTCTTTAGATTGATTTTCGGTCAAATAACCGATTCAGTTTTCGAACTTATGTTGCACCTCTTTCACTAACTCTTGCAGCCCGCTTTCGGAAATATCAATGGTTTGACTTGTGCCATCTACACTATCTCGCTGAAGTATAATACATTCTGTAAGTATTTCAGCAATGACCCATTCTTTATTTTCAATAAACACTGATTCTCCGACTTCATAGTTTTGTGAAAAGTCAGCAATATGTCCAGACACCATGTCTAGTTACACCTTTTTCTTATTTTATCTTCTCAATATGCGAGTAAGTAACGTCCACTTTTACAATTTTACAATATAATTAAGAGTGAAGTTCCAAGTCTTTTTCTATGAATCTGGGAATGATTTCATGTAATTTTCCGCCCCGAATTTTTAAAATTTTGATCCCGTAGCTCAGTTGGTAGAGCAGTGGCCTTTTAAGCCATTGGCCGTGCGTTCGAGTCGCACCGGGATCACATTATATACCGCGCATTTCCAATTTGTTAGGGCACTGGGATTATCTATTAAAGATAATTAAATCTTATCTAAAATAAGAGGATGAAATATAAAGACATGCATATAAATGAATGTTACTAAAGAATAAGATTTTAGTCTTCATTTTTTCCATTTTATCGGTATTCTTCTTTTCCTGTTCTGGTGAAAAAACTACGACCTTAAGTTTTGACTTTGAATATGAAGTTATTTTCAATGAACTGGGGACCGTGGAAGCATGGATACCTGTCCCGCAAATGGGACCCTTCCAAATAATTGATAATCTTTTCGTAAGTACCACTCATCAGTATCGTATGGAAAACGATTCTATTTTTGGGAACTTATTCCTACATCTAACTCCTTTCGAATTAACAGATCCTGATACACTTACAGTGTATTTTCGTGTACATCGCCAAGAAGCCAGACCCCACGCAATATATACTGAAGCAACCACCCGTGAGTTATATTTACAGCCCTATAAAAAAGTACCGTTGAATCCTCAGTTATATTCCATCGCTGAGGCCATTTCTGGTACGGGCGGTGATAAAATCAAAGAAATATACAATACCATTATAAAACATATGGAATATGATAAATCCGGTGATGGATGGGGACAGGGTGATGCTGTGTATGCCTGTAAGGTTGGAAAAGGAAACTGCACGGATTATCATAGTTTATTTAATGCACTTCTTCGTGTGCAGCAAACGCCTGCGCAATTTAATATCGGATTCTCGATTCCTGAGGGTTTAAGTGGTACGGTTATTGGATACCACTGTTGGACTGAGTTTTACCACGAAGGAGGAGGATGGTTCCCAGTGGATATCTCCGAGGCGGACAAACATCCTGACCAAGAGGATTATTATTTTGGGAAGTTGGATAACCGTCGTGTAAAATTCACCGTCGGAAGGGATATTCCTCTTCCTGGTGGGACAGCAACAGATATCGTAAATTTTTCCGTTTACCCTTATGTGAAGGTNAACGGTGTTTCATCAAGGGGGTTTATTCCCCATTTTTTTTACGAAGTGGTTAACTGAAGATNATNANTATTATTTAGTNTTCTNCTTCTTCCGTTTCAAGCGGAACCCTTTTCCATACNCCTTTTTCTTCTTGCCATCCGTACCGNTCTACACCTTCTTCTTTATGTANAAGGAATTTACTGAAAGACAATTCTTCAGCGGACTTACCATTCATAAATACATCCAAATCATATACTTTATTATCATTGGCTTCGAAGTCAGCGCAAGCAAAATACAGGTCATCCCCAACTGCAGATAAACGGTCTTTATGAACTTTTAATAATACCAGCTCGAGGTTTTTCTCTGTTTCTGGGTCTTCCACGATAAATTTCATGTTCCGACGAGATTCACCCACTCGAGTCCGATGCGATTTAACATACTGAACAACAGCCTCAGCAAGATTATCCTTCGTGATGGGTGTAGAGGTTACTTTTGTAGGGTGTTCAGAAGGATGTTCAGAAGGGTGTTCGGAAGGATGCTCCTGGGTAAAACCAGGCATTACAAAAAAAAGTAATATACAGATTCCGACCCAGCGATTGATTAGAGTTTTCATCATTCATTTTTCCTATTTGGTTATTTAAAATATAATATACACATATTTTAATGACTATTCATTTAAAGCAGTTTTGAATTTTTTATGAACAGGTAAACGAAAGATTTGCAATTGCAAAATAAATTGATAATACAATCGTAGGCTATTGTTGTTAAACAAAAATCTTATTAACATGCTTGATCAAATATATAAATTGAAATAAAAACACAGGTTCACCAGTCTGTTGTGTTTCGCCAGCATTGAAAACTAAACCCATTAAGCAAAACTAATTTAGCAGGACAGTCAATATTTTTTTATTAACGTGGCCTGATTATGCCAGGAACATGTTTTTGCACACTTATTTAAGGGCATTTAATACTGCCCTTTTTCTTTGTTGGGATCACCTTACAGAATTTCATAAACTCCCAGTTCTGATGGACTCTTCCTCTCAACCAATAAAACTCGAACGTGTTCTTTCGCTGTTTGATGCCACAATGATCAACGCAGGTGGTATTATTGGGTCTGGTATATTTATGGTCCCTGCGACTATTGCTTTATTGGCTGGATCAACATCCCTGATTATGACTGTCTGGATACTAGGTGGTGTTGTCAGTCTGTTTGGCGCTTTGTCTGTGGCTGAACTGGGGGCTGCTATGCCTCGGGCTGGTGGTCAATATGTTTACTTGAGTGAAGCTTACGGCCCCATGTGGGGTTACTTATATGGCTGGTCGGCGGTGGCAGTGATTAATACATCAGCTATTGCTGCGATAGGTGTCGCTTTTGCTGAATATCTTGAGCATTTTGTTTCTCTATCAGATTGGGAAATTAAAGGTATTGCCATGGGGTCTGTAATCATATTAACTACTCTGAATATCCTAGATGTTAAATCAGGAGCACGATTCCAAAACCTATTTACTCTTCTAAAAATAGGTGCTATTCTTGGAATTATTACTTTAGGATTTATATTGGATGGCGGATCAACATCTAACCTGGAACCTGTCTTTTCAGATAAAACATCACGCAACCTGATTGGGCCCTTAGGATTGGCTATGGTATCTGTACTTTGGACTTATGATGGATGGATATTTGTGACATACATTGCGGGTGAAATAAAAAACCCAGGGCGGAACATTCCCCTTTCATTATTATTTTGCATAATTATCGTAACATCAGTTTACCTGCTAATAAATTTTATTTTTATTTATACATTAGGTTTGGATGGTATGGTTTCATCGAATTTAGTCGCTTCAGATTCCGCTAAAGTATTTTTAGATGAAAAAGGTGCAGATTTTATAACCATTATTATTTTAATCTCCCTTCTCGGAGCCATGAATGGCGGCATTCTTACCAGTGCAAGAATCAATTATGCCATGGCAAAAGACAAACTATTTTTTAAACTGGCAGCACAAATTCATCCAAAATTCAAATCACCTTCAAATTCATTGATTATCCAATGTATATGGGCATGCGTACTTGCACTTTCAGGAACATTTAATCAACTAATTACCTATATTATTTTCGCTTCTTGGATCTTTTATGCTATGTCTGCTGGAGCTGTCATCATTTTGCGCAATAAAAGACCCAATTTGGAACGACCTTACAAAACACCGGGTTATCCTTGGATACCCATTATTTTTATTCTGTTTGCCATATTTCTAACTATCAATACCATCATGGAAGCACCTCGGGACGCTATCGTAGGCACAGTAATCATACTTGCTGGTATTCCTTTTTATTATTATTGGAAAAAAAATGGTTGATCGCCAAACAATAATCAATTCCACTGTTGATGGCATGCGAGAAGAGATTATTGCATTCATTCAACAAATCATCCAGTCACCGAGTCTGGCCAATGATGAACATGAGGTGCAAACCATTATTTTAAAAAAACTCGAATCTCTCGGTCTTGATGCGGAAAAAGTGCCTGTTCATTTTAATGAATTAAAAGGCCATCCGGCATTCAATGATGACGGTTATTCCCCTGATTCCCGGTATAATGTTGTTGGAAATTGGAAAAACAAAGGTAAGGGTAAATCCCTCATTCTCAATGGTCATGTGGATGTAGTGCCTACCGGTTCGTTTGAACTCTGGGATGAATCGCCTTGGTCTGGGGCGATCAAAAACGACCGGATTTATGGCCGGGGTTCCTGCGATATGAAAGCTGGATTGGCTTCAGGAATATTTGCGATTCAAATTCTTCAGGAAATTGGATTTAAACCCAATGGAGATGTAATGGTGCAATCGGTGGTGGGTGAGGAATCCGGTAGTTGCGGTACCCTGGCAAATGTTATAAAAGGTTACACGGCCGACGGAGCTGTCATTTTAGAGCCTACTTCATTGAATATTTGTCCCCTACATTCAGGTGCACTCAATTTCCGGTTAACCATCTCCGGAAAAGCGACCCACGGTGCCATGCGCTGGGAAGGCGTCAGCGCTATTGAAAAAACAAATTTGATCCATCAATCTATTTTGGAATTTGAGCAAAAAAGGAATGAGACCTTTCAAAATGAATATTATAAATCCTATGCCCAGGCAGCGCCGATAAACCTGGGCACAATTCAAGGGGGCGATTGGCATTCATCCGTACCTGATACGGTCGTTGTGGAGGGCCGTTTTGGAATTTTTCCCGGAGAAGCAGTCGGTGATGCCCGAAAAGCTTTTGAATCGAATATCTATGAAGCGGCTGTAAAGGATGAATGGCTGAAAAATCACCCGCCCGTTGTAGAATGGTTTGAGGGCCAGTACGAATCAGGATATACGGATCCAAACCATCCCTTCATTCAATCGCTTGCTAAATGCTATTCACGATCTACAGGGCAAGAACCAACGATTGAAGGCGTAACCTATGCCGCGGATATGGCTCTGTTTACCAATTACTGTAAAATTCCGGCAGTTCTTTTCGGACCAGGAGACGTGAGTCAGGCTCATTCTATTAATGAATATGTTGAGATAGATGAAGTTTTATTGTGTGCGGAAACTATCGCTAACATGATTATGAATTGGTGTGGAGGGTCAATTGAATAATTTGTTCGGTTGCCAGAATATGGTGGACCCAATCCGGCGAATTTTGATCAAACATCCAAAGAATGCCTATCAAAATCAGGTCACGGTAAACGAGCAATCTCCCCTGCTGAATTATTTTGGTATCCCAGATTTCGAAAAAGCCCAAGCTGATTATGATCACTTTGTGGAACTTATAAAATCTTCTGGTGCAGAAATTCATTTTTTACCCGCAGACGATACCATATCTCTTGATTCAATCTATACCCATGACCCCTGTGTTGTTACCAACGGCGGAGTGATTCTCTGCACCATGGGGAAAAAGGACCGGTTACCGGAATCAGCAGCAATGGAAAACTATTTTCAATCAATCGATGTTCCAATTCTCGGTCGGATTGAAGCACCCGGAACCCTGGAAGGTGGCGATGTGGTGTGGATCGATGAACGCACCGTTGCCATTGGTGAAGGTTATCGTTCTAATGCAGAAGGGATTCGGCAGTTGAGGGAACTATTGGGTAATTTGGTGGATGAAGTTATTTCAGTTTCACTCCCCCACTGGACCGGTCCTGGTGGATGCATGCACTTAATGAGCAATGTGAGCCCCATTGATCATGATCTTTACCTGGTCTACTCTCGCTTGCTTTCTGTTTCGTTTCGCCAGTATTTAATTGAGCGTGGAATCAATCTGGTGGAAGTTCCCGATGAAGAATATGATTCCATGGGCTGCAATGTTTTGACAATGGCGCCACGAAAATGCATCATGATCGAGGGTAACCCTATCACACAGAGCAGATTAGAAGCGGAAGATGTGGAAGTCCATACCTACGATGGATCAGAAATTTCCCAAAAAGGTGCAGGTGGTCCCACCTGTTTAACACGACCCTTTTTACGATCAGTATCATGAATTACGGCAATCAGTTCACCGCCCACACCCAACTTAAGTTATCGCCATTTTTTGAGCGGACATCCGAGCTGAATGAATCCCAGGAGTGGCGCCGATGGTCCGGTTATCTTGCGGCCACCAATTATGAACTGACCCACGAGAATGAATATTTCGCCATCCGCACCAAAGCCGCTCTTTTAGACATCACACCTTTATACAAATACATCATTGAAGGTCCAGCTGCTCAGCCCTTTTTAGATCGCATGGTGACGCGGAATATCGGTATCTGCAAGGTTGGTCAGGTTATGTACACCCCCTGGTGCGATGAAAACGGCAAACAGATCGACGATGGCACGGTACAGCGATTAACCGATCAAAAATTTCGCATTACCAGTGCTGAACCCAATTTAGAATGGATTGAAACCAATGCGATTGGAATGGATTTAACCATTACCGATGATTCAAAAACCACTGCTGCTCTTGCCCTGCAGGGACCCAACTCCAGGACTATTTTAAATTTCATCGCCAGCGATACTTTAGATAATCTCAAGTTTTTCTGGATGATGGAAACCCGATTCGGTGATATACCTGTATCTATTTCCCGTACTGGTTACACAGGCGATCTTGGTTACGAAATCTGGATGGATTCGAATGATGCACTGTCCGTCTGGGATTTGTTCATGGATAAGGGCAAGCCTTTCGGTATTACACCCACCGGACTACAAGCGCTGGATATGGCACGCATAGAAGCGGGACTAATCCTACTGGATGTAGATTATATTTCATCACGCCACGCCATTGTTGAGACCAGGAAATCTTCCCCCTATGAACTGGGACTTGGGTGGGCCGTAAAAATGAAGAAGAAAGATTTTATCGGTAAAAAAGCTCTCGAAGCTGAATTGGCTCGAGGATCGGAATGGGAGTTTGTCGGCATTGATATTCAGTGGACTGAACTGGAGAACCATTACCGA
>PAWC01000042.1 GCA_002713385.1 Fidelibacterota bacterium | reverse complement strand
TATGTGGATTCTTCCGTGAGTGATGCTAGCACCTATCACTACCGCATTGGTGCCGCAGATGCTGATGGTGACGAGGGCATACTGGCCTTTGCCAAGCACGGCCGGCTGGGGGATGATGATACGTCTATACATTTACAGGACGCACGCTTGAGTCATACAACGGGTTTAGATCTTGATAACGGTACTAGTTTTACCATGGAGGCCTTTGTTCGTTTTCCAGATTTTCCATCAGCTGCAGTTCCATTTATTTTAATTGGGGATGAATCTATAAGTATTGGCGCTGATGGACTCATAAAAATGAGTGTGGATGGTGTTGAAGTTGATGCTTATCAGGTTTCTGATACCTCTTGGCACCACGTAGCACTGACAACAGATGGCAGTTCATCATCGTTCTGGGTCGATGGTTATTCACCAACAACCACTACTGGCACTTTTAATGTGAATGAAAATCAAATACATTTTGGGGACAATGAAATGTCCGTCTATTTTGATGAAGCACGGTTGTCCAATGTGGTACGCTACACAGATACATTTATTCCACTTTCAAACCTGGGCAATGATGCGAATACCCTGGGCTACTGGAAGTTCAGCGAAGGTTCCACTGATGTTCAAACTGCTTTTACGTACGATCGCAGCGGCCATGGTCTGCATCTGGCAATAAACAATATCCACGCGTGGTCCGCGGGCATACCTGATATGAATGATGTTGCTGAAGCGCTGGTCATTAATGAGATCATGCAGAATCCATCTGAAGTCAGTGATCCGCTGGGCGAGTGGTTCGAGGTGTATAATAATTGGTTCACACCAGTACATTTATACAATTTTTCCGTGGCGGATAATGGCACGGACGGTCACACGATCGCCACGGATGTGGAAATTCCAGCTGATGCTTATGCTGTGTTAGGTATCAATGCCGATTCGACCATCAATGGCGGTGTGGCGGTTGATTATGCATATTCTATCATCTCATTGAGCAATAGCTTTGATTATGTGGTCTTAAAAATGCCCGACGGAACGGAACTTGATAGCGTTGGTTATGATAATGGGGCCACTTTTCCAGATGAAAACGGCGTGTCCATGGAGCTCATTGCTCCTCAATATGATAATTCCAATGGCAGCAACTGGTCGACGGCTTTCATTCCCTTCGGTGATGGTGACCTGGGCTCTCCCGGACGTCGCAACGATGCCTTTGCCGGTGAAGTTGTTATTTCGGACACAACATTTAACTTTGGAAATTTGACCGTTGAAGGCGAAAATATCAGCGATACGTTGACCATTTTTAACCAGGGCGTGAATACCCTGAACATTGACTCCATTACGGTTACCCTGCCCGAATATACATTATCAACATCTACCGCTATTTTAGAGATTGGAGATTCAATCAATATAGTGATCACATTTGCGCCTAATGCAGCTGGTGTTTATGAAGATAACTTAAAAATTTATAATAACGATCCTACCAATCTGGTTGTCACGGTTCCGTTATATGCAATAGGTATCAGTTCTGGACCTGATATTGTGGTTATGACAACAGAGGATGACAGTCTGTCTGCGTATTCTTTCCCATATACACGTATAGGCTCGCCGCGGACATTTACCATGAATGTGATTAATATAGGCAATGATGATCTGGAAATTGATGATATAAGTTTTTATGATGACGATGGTAATACTCCCTTTAGCGTTGATATCAATGTAGTGGATATGTTCCTATATGATACAGTAGCAGTAACAGTGACGTTTGATCCGCTTGTTAATGGTCCCTACATTGACTCACTGAAAATATCCAGCAACGATCCGGATGAAGCTATATATAATATCGTTTTTAACGGAATCGGATCCGAGTTTATCATTTTTTATGTCCCGGATGAAATTGCCTCCATTCAGACTGCGCTTGATTCAGCCCTGGCAGGAGATACTATTCATGTGGCTCCCGGTACATACAGCGAAATATTAACCTTTCCTGATAATGACCTTGTACTGCGCGGTTCCGGCCCGGATTTCACCATTCTTAGCGGTGGTGGTACCAGTACAGTGATTACTATTGACGGCGGTCAAACCAATGCCACCATTATATCTGGTTTAACCATCACCGATGGCAGCGGGGCCAATGGCGGCGGTATGCTGATCGATGATGGCTCTGCACCTGTATTACATGATATTCTATTTTATGATAATAATGCTGGTCATGGCGCGGGTGTTTATGTAAATGGATTCTCTAATCCTACGTTAAACCGTACTACATTTGTAAGTAATGATGCATCCATTGGCGGGGCAGGAGTAAGCGTGGCTGGCGGATCCAGCGTGGCGATCAATAACAGTATTTTATTTGCTAATAACGGGCCAGCAATTGATGTTACTAACGGCAGCGCAACGGCAACATATTCCATTGTAGACGGCGGCTACGCCGGCACCGGCAACCTTGACACGATCCCACTCTTTGTTAACCCCGGCAGCGGTGATTTTCACCTGCAGTGGGCCAGCCCTGCCATTGACGCCGGCGACCCCGCAACAGACGTGGATCTTGACGGCACTTTAGCTGATATGGGTGCCTTTCCCTATGACCAGTCCCAACAGCCGCCAGACAGTCCTTATAATGTTGTTACTGTCCCTGGAAACGGTCAGGCCACTATATCCTGGTCGCCACCGGTAGATCCCCGGGGCAATGAAAATGATGATATTATTAGTTACGTCCTTTACCAGGGCCTTACAGCAGACAACCTGACGGTTAGGGATACGCTTGCTGTGCCTGATACCAGTTATACCGATACCGGCACTGAAGATTACATGCAGAATGGTATCACCTATTATTATGAAGTAACCGCAATTGATACAGGCGGCCTGGTAAGCGCTGCTTATAACACTGTCAGTGTGATTCCTGAAGGAGGAACGCTGGTACTGGCAGACACGACCCATGCCTTTGGGCAAGTATTCTTTGACAGTACAGCTACCTGGGACCAGGTACTTACCAATAGCGGTAATGGTATCTTGAATATCAGTAGTATAACTAACGCTACAGAATTATTTACATTATCGCAACAAAGCGTGCAGATAGCTGCAGGAGCATCAGAAGCGATCCAGGTCACTTATCATCCTGATTTAACATCCGGCACAGTGAGTGACACCATCACGATTACCAGCGATGACCTTTATCTGCCATTATCAACTATATCCTTAAGCGCTGAGAGTGTCTGGCCTGTTATCGGTCTTTCTACTACATCAGCAGATTACGGTAGCGTCCCAATCAATACAGAATCAAGCCTGGTTATGAAGGTCTATAACACAGGTCTGGGTGATCTGAACTTGAGCAGCATTTATGTCGATGATACCGATCATTTTACCGTAAACACTGGCGGCCGGATGCTACCCGGTTCAATCATTTCAAACGCAAAGATTCTTCTAGATATGCCCGTGGTAGGCGGATCTTCAGCGGATAGCCCTAAAAGCAAAGATGAGACCAGCCTGACAGATACCTGGGAAACCGAAAATTTTGAGGTCGGCAGCTTTACCAAATCCAGTATTCTGGATTTAATCGTATCCGCAGGAGACAGCCTGGAACTGACCATTAACTTCATGAGTCCTGATACAGGCATCTATACCACAGATCTGCATATTGCCAGTAATGATCCTCTGGGGAATGACAATCTTACCGTGAGCCATACTGCCCATGCTGTCAAGGCTGAAATAAGCGTGGTAAATACCATGTCAGTGGTCACTTATGTCAATAATAATATTTCCTTTGATGTGTTAGTGACCAATTCTGGAGGCTACCAGCTGGATTACATTTTAACAGAAAGTGCAAACTATGCTGGCTTTGAATGGCTGGCGATACCACAGGCTTCTGGAAGCGTGGCAGCGTACAGCAGTGCTAACGCAGCAGTGAATATTGTCAGTACAGCGGACCTGGATGCCGATGGTTATAACGGTTATTTGTATTTTAATTCCAATACTGGCGCAAACCCGCAACAAATGGAGAATAACGATACGGTCGAAGTCTATTTAGCGCTCCTGGAAGACAACACACAGATCTCCACAGGCAGCGCCAGCGTGCCTTCCGGTAATGCGCAGCCTATTAATGTAATGGATGATGCCGGAACAGATATGGGTTTGATGCTGGACTTTACCAATTCCCAGGGCGGCACTGTAAACGCTACCAGGATCGATGCCCATCCACCAGCAGATTCCCTCACTCCATTTATTGATGCTGACGGGTCTGTTACCGATCCGATATACGCCCGCCGGTATTATGAGATCAGTTCTGATATAAGCGGCAGCTTTTTTGTAGATATAGGTTTTGATTATGCCACCCTGGCTGGCATCCTGGATCCTTCAGCACTGCGCCTGGCCAAGCGTACACTGAACGCTGGTACCGGTGAAGAATGGACCATTATTCCAACTGCTAATACCACATTAAATGAGACTGACGGTCTTGTTATTGCCACAGGCCAGACGGCCTTCAGCCAGTGGACCATGGTATCCAATGTTGGTGAAAATACATTTGTAGATATGCAGGCACCCACTGTGGTNTCCACTTCTGTAAGCCCGAATCCACCTGTTATCCTGACAGANATTACCGTTTCGGCAACGATCAATGATGAGTCTGATATNGCCTCTGCTTTACTGTATTACACATCTGGCGGCAACTCAGTATTTACAGAAACGGCCATGAGTGGTTCTGGCAGTTCCTGGTCCGCGGTGATCCCCGGCGTCGATGTAACCAGAAACGGCATCATTTATTATATTTCTGCAGCTGACCTCCTGGGTTACAGTGCCGTGAGTGATTCGTTTGGAGTTGAAGTTAGCTTTCCAAGTGGTGATCTTACCACTTCCAATGCTACTGGCAGCGTATTCACATCTGGTTTTCCTTTGGATAAGTGGCGTATGCTGGGTGTACCAGCTGATTTGACTAGCAGCACTGTTGCCGATGTATTAGCTGATGAATTGGGAACACAAACCAATACCACCTGGCGCCTCTTCGGTTATAACGCAACCACTGAATCCTTTAACGATAATCCCTCAAATTTTACAATGGGTGAATCCTACTGGATCTACCAGCGCGTACAAGATAATTTAATCATAGATGCACCTGCCGGTCAGACGGGCTCCATGGGCGGTACAACCTGGACTATCGATCCTGGGAAATGGAGCATGATCAGTTCACCCTATCCATTCCCGGTGGATATAGACCTGGATCAAATCCAATTTTATGGTCCAATAACATATGGACTTACTTCAGAGGCCTGGACGAATGTACAAACNGAATTGAAACCCTGGTCCGGATACGCTATCTACAACCGCACGGGAAGTACCTTAACGTTTGGTATTGATCCAATTGTTAGCACAACTGGAACCCTGGTNGCCAAACAGGAAGAGGATTATGGCTGGATNGTGAATTTAAATGTTCAATCTGGCGATTACGCCGATGTATTTAACCGTTTTGGTCAATTGAACACTGCTGTCAATGAACTGGATTATCATGATAATCCAGAACTATTGCCTCCAGGAGATTATATCAGTCTAACCTTTGAACAAGAATTATATCCCGATCAAATGTTTACATCGGATGTGCGCGGTTTAGATGAATTGATCAATGTGTGGAATATTGAGATCGCCGGCAACGGGCTGGATCACAATGCACAATTATCCTGGNNAGAAGAGTTGCCTATGACTGATGAAATGGCNCTGCGCATTGTGGATCTAAATTCAAAAACGGTTGTAGATGGTCAGCAAGAAGATCAATTATCTCTGGGCCTTATAAATAAACATTTTCCACGCAAGCTCCATGCTATCGTTGGCCCTCCGGACCTTGTTGATGATATAGCAAAAGAATTGCTTGCTGCCATTCCGGAAGAATTTGTGCTTCATAATAATTACCCCAACCCCTTTAACCCGGTTACCAATATTAAATTTGGTTTACCGGAGCCAAAGAATGTCCGCTTAACAATCGTTAANATACTTGGACAGGAAGTAACAGAGATCACCAACGGCTGGCATGACATTGGTTATCATAAATACCGTTGGAATGCACAGAATCAATATGGTAATAATGTTGCAGCTGGAATGTATTTTGCAGTCTTGACGGATGGTAAATCTGTACTCGTGCGCAAATTACTCCTGCTTAAATGATTCATCCTTAAATAACCATTACCTTATAAGGTTTATTATCAGGGCAATTGTTTTATTGCCCTTTTTTGTTTTCTGCTACTTTGTTTGCATCTGCATAAAGCANTAATTTTATGCCCTCGATTTCTAGACGTTATGATCAAAAAAGTAGACCCTAAAATTGATTTTGTAAAGCTCGAGCANAAACTGCTTGAGTTCTGGGACAAAAACGNCATTTTCAACAAGCGCGTTGCGGCCAATAAGGGTAAACCAAAATGGTCCTTCATCGACGGCCCTATCACAGCCAATAATCCCATGGGTGTGCACCACGCCTGGGGNCGNTCATTAAAAGATATTTATAACCGCTATAAGTCCATGACCGGTCATGAACTCCGTTACCAGAACGGCTTTGACTGCCAGGGCTTGTGGGTCGAGGTCGAGGTNGAAAAAGAGCTGGGCTTCAAAACCAAGAAAGAAGTTGAAAAACACGGTATAGAGAAATTTGTAAACCTGTGCAAGGAGCGCGTCCGTAAATATTCGGGCATCCAGACGGAACAGTCCAAGCGCTTAGGCATGTGGATGGATTGGGACAATTCCTATTTCACCATGTCCGACGAAAATAATTATACGATTTGGGCATTTCTGAAAAAACTCTTCAATGAAGGTAAAATATACCGCGGNACGGACGTGGTGCCCTGGAGCGGCCGTTCCGGAACGTCCTATTCGCAAATGGAGATCGTGGAAGGACGCAGGCTGGTGGCCCANAAATCGGTTTTTGTGCGCTTTCCTATCAAGGAAAGAGAAAATGAATATTTACTGGTTTGGACCACAACACCCTGGACACTCTCTTCCAATGTAGTAGCAGGGGTTAATGTTGATTTGGAGTATGTTAAACTTCAAGCCTCTGATGGATGTATATATTATTTGGCCCAGGATAACCTGGAATTCCAGCGCCTGGAAAAACAATTCAAAGAAAAGAAAAAGTGGATCGATGGGATTCCAAAACTAAAAACCATTGCCCAAATCTTTAAGGAACGGGGCGGGTATGAAGTTTTGGGCACTGTCAAGGGTGCAGCAATGGTTGGCTGGGAATATNCAGGCCCTTTTGATGAATTAGACGCTCAAAATGAGCCGGGTGGTTATCCGTTCGAAAATGATGATTTACGGGAACAGGGCGCAACTGCTGTGCTCCAGCACAAAGTAATTGATCCCGGNAAAGATAATATTGGTAATGANATTGTAGTAGCTGGTGAAGGAACAGGCATTGTTCACATGGCTCCCGGCTGCGGTGATATTGATCATCGTATTGGCAAGAAAATGGGCTTGGTGGATCTGGCTCCTTTGGATGAAGAATCAAAATTCATCGAAAAATTCGGCTGGCTGGAAGGTAAGACGGCCACGGATCCGAAAACAACGGACGCCATCATTGCTGACCTCAAGAAACGCGGTTTTCTGGTGCATGTTGAGGATTATCCTCACATCTATCCCCATTGCTGGCGCTCCGGCGATGAATTGGTGTTCCGCCTCGTGGATGAATGGTATATCAATATGGACTGGCGGGGCAAGATCAAGAAGGTCGTTGATGAAATTGAATGGATCCCTGAATGGGGCCGGGAACGTGAACACGAATGGCTGGATAATATGGGCGATTGGATGATTTCCAAGAAACGCTTCTGGGGTTTAGCGCTTCCGATCTGGACATTTGAGGATGATTCTTTTTACGTAGTGGGCTCAAAAGAAGAATTAAAAGAACTGGCCGTTGAGGGCTGGGCAGATTTCGAAGGAAATTCTCCTCATCGTCCCTGGATCGATAAGGTAAAGATNAAACACCCGGAAAGCGGTTTGATCGGTCAGCGTATTCTTGCTGTGGGTAACCCCTGGCTCGATGCCGGAATTGTACCATTTTCAACTATGGGCTATACCACGGATAAGGAATATTGGCAGGAATGGTTCCCCGGNGATTTTGTTACCGAGTGCTTTCCGGGCCAATTCAGGAATTGGTTTTATTCATTGCTGGCCATGTCAGCTGAATTGGAAGAAAAAGCACCCTTTAAGACGCTGTTAGGCCATGCCTTGGTAAAGGATGAAACCGGGCGGGATATGCATAAGTCCTCGGGCAACACCATCTGGTTTGATGATGCCGCTGAAAAGATGGGTGTGGATGTCATGCGCTGGATGTATGCATCACAAAATATCGAACATAATTTGCTTTTTGGGTATGGACATGCTGATGACGTACGGAAAAAACTCATTCAGCTCTGGAACTCATACTCATTTTACGCCACCTATGCAGCGGTAGACGGTTTTTCCCCGAAAGGTAGGAAATTAAATGATAATGACTTAACCATTCTGGACAAATGGATCATTTCCAAGATGCATATTCTTATAAATGATGCTACGAATGCTTATGATGCATTCCGGGTGGATAAATTCATGCGATCGTTCGATCGTTTTTTGGATGACCTGTCCAATTGGTACATCCGCCGCAACCGCCGCCGATTCTGGAAAGCAGAAGATGACATGGATAAACTGACTGCATACCAAACGCTGTATGAAGTATTGTTTACCACAATTCGACTGCTGGCGCCATGCTTGCCATTTGTTACAGAAGAGATTTACCAGAACCTGGTGCGCAGTTCCATCAGCGACGCTCCTGAAAGTATTCATTTATGCGATTTTCCTGAAGCAGATGAAACATGTATTGCTGAAAAACTCATGGTACAGGTGGATGCCTTGCGGAAAGTGGTAGAGCAGAGCCGTTCCGCCCGCAATAAAGCCAACCTGAAAATTCGTCAGCCCCTGGCAAAACTATGCTTTGCTGTGGATGATGATGGCATTGCCGCTTTTATTGAAGAAAATAGCAAAGTCATTTTAGATGAATTGAACGTGAAAGATTTAGAACGAATTGCTAATGTGTCAGAACTGATCCAGTATGACGTTAAACCAAATCTGCCAGTGCTTGGAGAAATGTATGGCAAACAGCTTAAGGATATACGCATTGCCATTGCTGCAATGAATGTAAATGATATTGTGCAAAAATTAAATAGTGTCGGCAAAGTAACACTGGATATAGCAGGTACAAGCATAGAATTAAATAATGATGCTTTTTTGATCAATACCATTTCTGCTGCTGGCTATACGTCCGGAATGGATGGCGGTATAGCCGTGGGATTAACTACTGCAATGACCCCGGAATTGGTCCGTGAAGGCATGGTTCGTGATCTCATTCGCCACGTGCAAATTATGCGAAAAAATGCTAATTTCGCGGTCGAGGATCGCATCAAGATCAATGGGTTGATCGACGGACCCTTGGGTGATGCCTTGGAAGATTATAAAAAATTCTTTTGCAATGAGACATTGACAGTTGAAATGACCGAAAAATTTGTAAAAGGTGAATTTGAATCAACATTTGATATCCATGATCAAACGTTAACTTTAAGTATAGAACGCACTCATTCCTCGAAAGGATAAAAAGTGATTAAAAAATATTCCAAAACAAAACTGAAAAAATTTCGGGAAACTATTGTAAAGAGAATGGAAGAAATCTCTCAGGATATGGATGATATAAAGGAAAGCATTATGGATAAAGGCAACCCGAAGGCAGGTCTATCTCAGGATTCTGTTTTCAGCCTTCACATGGCTGATGCCGGTTCGGATTCCTTTGAGAAGGAGAAAAGTTTCATGTTTATGAGCCGCGAGAGTGATTATTATAAGAATCTTTCCCATGCACTGGAACGCATTGATCAAGAAGATTTCGGTGTATGTAAGATTTGTGATGGACTGATACCGGAAGAACGCTTGCTGGAAGTTCTCAATGCCACTAAATGTGTGGACTGCAAAACCAACGATAAACTGAACTTAAAATGAAAGTTTTGCAGGTGAGTGCCGTGGTCGTGGTTTTGGACCAGATCACCAAGGCGCTTACTCGCAGTTACCTTGATCTGTACGATTCCGTACCGGTGATTACTAACTTTTTCCACCTGACGTACGTTACGAATGACGGCATGGCGTTCGGCTTGAATTTCCCAGGTGGTAGTTTTGTTTTTTTAGTCATTTCAATCATTCTCACTATTGTTATTTTCATGTATCTATGGAAAGAACAGAACAATCACATGCTCATGCGGTTGTCACTAGCGTTGATTTTAGCAGGAGCTGTCGGTAATTTGATTGACCGCCTACTTTTTGGAAAAGTGGTTGACTTTTTTGATTTTATGCTCGGTGACTATCATTGGTATATATTTAATGTAGCGGATTCAGCTGTGACAATTGGCATGATCCTGTTCCTATATTTTTCATTTATTATTCAACCAAAACTCCAAACAAAAACCGTTTCTTGAATACGACAAAACGGGTGTTTTCGGGTGATGTTGAGATGCGCCTGGATCACTATTTAGTTGAACAATTGCCAGACTACTCGCGTACGCAGATCCAAAAGATGATCAAACGTGAATATGTTACCGTGAACGACCTAGTTGAAAAGCCAAGCTATAAACTCCAGGAAGGCGATACCATTATTGCGCAGCCGCTGGAGCTCGAGCCACCAATGGATGCAATTACGCCTGAAGCCATATCACTGGATATACTGTTTGAAGATGGTGATATTATCATTCTTAATAAATCGGCGGGGTTAGTTGTCCATCCGGGCACCGGCAATTACACAGGGACACTCGTCCATGGATTGAAATACCACTGCCGGGACCTGTCTTCCGTTAATGATTCTTTACGTCCCGGAATTGTGCATCGGCTCGATCAGGATACGTCTGGTGTCATGGTGGTTGCCAAGACTAATAAAGCCCATAGAAATATTGCTGAACAATTTCAAGATCGAAAGGTTGCAAAAACGTACGTTGGTATAACATGGGGAGTATGGAATGATAAGGAGGGCTGTATTGATGTACCCTTGAAACGTAGCCGCAAAAATCCAACAACTTATTGCGTTAACGATAGCGGGCGAAGAGCGGTAACCCAATTTAAAGTGCTGCATGAATATCGCTATATGAGTGTTGTTGAATTTTATCCCAAAACAGGTCGGACACACCAGCTTCGTGTCCATGCGGCTCATGTGAATCATCCCATTGTGCATGATGAGAAATACAACGGCGGACTCAATCGTACTAAGGGTTTTTTACCGGAAGTTCAACGGGATATAAAACTGTTACTGAAAAAAATGGGCCGCCACGCTCTCCACGCTCAACATTTATCATTTAACCATCCTGAATCCGGAGAAATAGTTAATTTTACTGCTGAACTGCCAAATGATATGCAGATAATGATTGAACATTTGGAAACTCATTATGGCTGAACAGAATAAGCATATCACAGATTTCATTTTATATGCAGAGAAAGAGAAAGGGTATTCTGCCTATACGATTAAATCGTACACCAACGATTTAAACCGCTTTGATCATTTCATGAAAACATATACAAATGATCCGCAATGGGCTTTCGATACCATTGATCGTTATACTATCCGGCATTTCCTTGGTAAGGAATTTGAGGAAGGCCTTAGCAGCCGGACCGTTGCTCGCAGACTTGCCACTATTAAGTCACTTTGTAAATATTTGCAAAAAAATGGTGTAATCGATGTCAATATAGCTGCAGTAATAAAAACACCTAAAACACCAAAAAAGTTACCTACAATTATTCCTGAAAAAATGATTGAGGAATTAATGAATTGTCCGCCTGATACTATTAAAGGTAAACGTGATAAAGCCGTATTAGAGCTATTTTACAGCACAGGAATACGTTTGAGCGAATTGGTAAGTTTGAATCTTGGCGATTTTAAACCCGATTATAATAAAAAAAATGAACATGAAGGGGGAGTAGTAAAAGTAATTGGCAAGGGTAATAAAGAAAGAATTATACCTTATGGTAAAAAATCTGGAAAGGTCCTTGATAATTATTTGAAAGAAAGAGGAATTAACTTAAAAACTTCTGATCCAAATGTACCCTGTTTTGTAAATTTAAAAGGAAAAAGGCTTTCTAGTCGGACAATTCAACGTCAAGTAACAAAATATATAAAACAAGTTGCCGAGGGTTCATCTTTAGGACCGCATACATTGCGACATTCGTTTGCAACCCATATGATTAATAATCTTGATAAAAAGGGACAAGCTATTGATATTAGATCCTTACAGGAATTGCTTGGACATTCAAGTTTAAGTTCAACACAGATTTATACTCAACTCGAAGAAGAAAAAATGAAAAAAATATATAAAGAAGCCCACCCCCACGGCGAGTAAGGGAAATGACTCATGTTTGAATACTTGAATATTGGTGATATTGGAAATATTAAAAGAAACCTGCCTGTTGAACAATTGATCGCAGATGCACTGGACAACGGAGAAGGTGAAATCGGTATGCGCGGTGTTTTGATGGTCGATACAGGGAAATATACCGGCCGCAGCCCCAACGACAAGTTTTTCGTTAAGGAAGATTTTTCCAAAGATAACCTCTGGATCGGCCCAGTGAATCGTCATGTGGATGAAGCCGTATTTGATAAACTTTTCGAAAAGGTCAAAGATCATTACGAAGCTAATGAGGATGGCAATGGCGCATATGTGTTTGATGGCTTCTGCGGGGCGGACAAGGAATACCGTTTAAACGTGCGCATGATAGCCCGCAAGGCCTGGCAGTCCATTTTTGTAAATAATATGTTTATTCGTCCGGAAGCAAACGAACTGGAGGACTTTGAGCCCGATTTCACAATCATTAACGCTTCCAGTGTATTTGATGAAAAATGGGAAGAACACGGCCTGAATTCAGAAACATTTATTATTTTCAATCTTGAAAAACGGGTGGCAATCATCGGTGGAACAGAATACGGCGGTGAAATGAAAAAAGGTATTTTTTCCATTATGCATTATTACCTGCCGTTGAAAGGTGTGCTGTCCATGCATTGTTCGGCCAACGTGGATCCGGATGGAAGCAATACGGCATTGTTTTTTGGATTATCTGGTACGGGCAAGACCACGTTAAGTACAGATTCTAAAAGACCGTTAATCGGTGATGATGAACATGGCTGGTCGGACAATGGTATCTTCAATTTTGAAGGTGGCTGTTATGCCAAGGCCATTGATCTTAATCCGGAACATGAACCGGAAATATATAATGCTATTCGCCATGGCGCGCTGGCAGAAAATGTTGTGTATGACAGTGAAACAAAGGAAATTGATTTTACTGATCGTACAAAAACTGAAAATACGCGCATCTGTTATCCCATTCATTTCATTGATAATTCACTGGGTGCGATGGGTAAAGCAAGCATGGGGGATCATCCAAAAACCATTATTTTTCTAACCTGTGACGCTTATGGCGTATTGCCTCCCGTATCAAAACTCACACCTGAACAGGCCATGTATCATTTTATCAGTGGATATACTGCTAAGGTGGCCGGTACGGAAAGAGGAGTCACGGAACCCACCGCCACATTTTCTCCCTGTTATGGGGGCCCGTTTTTGACATTACATCCGTTGCGCTACGCAGAACTACTCCGTGAAAAAATGAATAAATATAATGTACCTTGCTTTCTGGTAAACACAGGTTGGATTGGAGCGAATGCCAGTTCAGGGGCAAAACGGATCAGTCTGCCCGTTACTCGTCAAATTATTTATATGATCCTTGACGGCAGTATTGATCAATCAGATTTCACGGAAGATGTATACTTCGGGGTCCAAATCCCCACAGCGCTCAATGGAATTGGCGAAGATTTATTGCTGCCGACTCATGCCTGGGAAAATGAAGAAGAATACCACAAAACAGCCAAACAGTTAGTTGAAAAATTTCATCAGAATTTTTCACAATATGCTATTGATGATCCTGCTGTACATAAAGCTGGACCTGTCTTAGATTAACAATAATTAGAAGGGGAAAATCTTTGCTTATTGAATTCACAGCCCGCCATTTCAATGCTCCTGATAACTTACGTGCCTATGCAGAACTAGAAGTCCAGCGGTTGCACAAAGTATTTGACCGCATTACCCAATGTCAGATCATTTTACTCTATGAGAATAATTCATACACAACAGAGTTAAATTTATCCCTGCCGGCACATAAATTGAATGTGAAGGAAACAACGGACAATCTAACCAAGTCAATTGACAGGGCTGTGGATAAAATGATAGTCCGGGTAAAAAAGGTAA
>PAWC01000041.1 GCA_002713385.1 Fidelibacterota bacterium | reverse complement strand
TATGTATATAAAATGAATAAAGCATCTAATATATCAGAGTCTGTTGAGGCTATCGTCTATAACCCATTTTCTTTTAATGTGCTAGTTGTAGATGGTGATCAGAATACCGGTTTCTGGTACTCAGGCTATTATCAGGATCGGAATGATGGTGTGCATCCGTATTTACCTCACAAAGGTGACGGCTCTGAGGAGTGGGCCGGGATGAGAGCATTTGAAGATCTTCCTCAGGCAGTCAATCATGAACAGGGTTACCTAACAAATTTTAATAATAAGCCTAGCGGCTCATGGATGAACGGAGATATTGGACCTTGGATAGCTGCTTATTCTTCAGTCTGTGACCGCGTTGACCTTATCAATGACTATGTAGAAACTTTTTCAAGTATGTCTCTGGATGATATAAAAAATATCCCCTTCGCCATCAGTCAGCGAGCCCCCTATCGAGGCGCGTACGAGTTTGATGGAGAAAGTGTTATTGACTATAATCTAAATCCGCCAGGGATAAGCGATCTTGTCCATATTGATGGTACGCCAAGCCCACATAAGAATGACCAGTGGGACTTGCATGAGGCCTATGGCTGGAAAGACATGATATTCGGAGAAGAGATTACCGGGACAGGATCAGAAATATTNCCGAGNGAATTCAAATTNTTCGCTCCTTATCCCAATCCNTTTAATCCCGTAACNACTATTCGGTTTACACTTGGTCAATCTGAAAAAGTAANTTTACGTATATANGATATCAACGGCCGTTTGGCAGACACATTAATCAACGACAAATTAGCACCTGGCGAACATGAAGTACGCTGGCTGGCAGAAGGTTTGGCCAGTGGCGTATATTTTGTCAAGATGGAAAGTGGTCCTTTCCAGGCTACAGAAAAACTTATTCTGCTGAAATAAAAAAGGGGCAGGTAACTGCCCCTTTTTAATATTGTATTTATTTCAAATTATATTCCAAATCCTAAACGAAAGTTTACACTTCCAAAACCACCAGCATCAGGAACAACGTCATCCACGATAGTATAACGAAAATTCAGAAATGTATCCAGCATGAGCAGTTTGAATTGCAGTCCAGTCTGGATATGAATACCTGTTGCATCAATGGTATTGTCTTCAAGATATTTTTTTAGGTTATCATTCACCTCCGAAGGATCGCCATTGGATAAATCACCGCCAAGCAGTTCAGTAACCATANCAATATCAGCTAAAGGTGTAGTAACATGTGTATTAAATCCGCCCCCGGCATGGAGTTTAGCACCGGCTAAAAAAGGAATGGAAAGGCCAACAACTTTCTTTCTNANAGTATANTANACATCNGCACTNNCCCANCCAAAATTAATCGGATCCATTGGTCCGGCCAGATTTTCAAAATTAATATCATAAGAGTTNCCTCTTACATTTGCATCCACTTCGATATCAATGAAGGGTATGGCGTCAATATATAGATAACCGCCAAAAACAAATGCTCCATCAAAACTGCTGTTAGTTAACGTTACATCTGGANGCCCTGATGCAGGGCTTGATTCTGCAACACTGAATGAACTTTGTCCTACTTGTAGACCAAATCCGCCAATGGCAAATAAGCCCGTTGAGGTGATAATAATAATTACTAGGGCTATTTTTAAATTTCTCATGGAATTCTCCCTGTGGTTTGTGGTTTGTATATAAACAAGTTAATTGAACTTGTACTAATTATTAAAGTTTTATAAAACGAAACTTATTAACACCAAAAATATTAGATGAAGAGTAAATTTATATAACAATCTCGGTAAAAGAAAAAGGCTCCTGCAGGAGCCTTTTTCTTTTCTAAAGAATTCTCTATATCCATAAATTGAAGGCACTCCTTCNTTATTTATGAACCGATTACTTCTTTGCATGACCACCTTGTTGGCTGTTGTTGCAGCCCAGAATTATCAATGGCCGATTGATGCCAGCAAGTCATTGAAGTCCAATTTTGGTGAATTTCGGGATCGACATTTTCATATGGGTATCGATATTAAAACTGGCGGAAAAGAAGGCGTAGATGTCTTTGCAGTAGAAAAGGGGTATGTTTCCCGTATGGTTACAAATTTCAAAGGATACGGCAGAGCATTGTACATCATGCACCCCAATGGTGAAACCAGTGTATATGCCCACCTGTCGCATTTTAATCCAAAATTGGAGGGGTATTTAAAATTTTATCAGAATAAAAATGAATCGTATATACTGAACCACTATTTTGAACAAAATGAGGTAACAATAAAAAAGGGAGAAGTGATCGGTTATTCTGGTAATACTGGTTATTCCTTTGGCCCGCATCTGCATTTTGAAATTCGTAATCGTTTAGAGCAGCCATTAAATCCACTATCCAATGGTTTTGCAATTGATGACCGCCTGTCGCCGCAATTAGAGGAATTGGCGATTATTCCGCTGGAAAAAGATTCCTGGGTAAACGGCGGTTTTTTACCGGTACAGATCCCTTTTTTCAGGAATAGGGATGGATCATATCAACTAGCTGATACACTAAATGTTTTTGCTCCTGTTGGAATTGCATTACGCACAAAAGATAAACGCCAAGGGTTTTCTGAATCATACCAGTTAAAATCTATTGAATTGTTTATCGATGGTGTGCAGGAATACAAACTTGACTACGATATTCTTGATTACAGTTTAAACGATCACGTGCAATTGGTTCGCAATCATGCATTGCATCGTTTAAATATTGGTTCTTTCCACAACCTGTATCAGTTAAAGGACTATCCAACTTCGATAGTTCAACACGGAAATTTATCTGGAATTTTAAAATTATCTCCTGGTTATCATAAACTGATGATCAAGGTAACAGATGCTAGTGGGAATACGACTACAGGATTGGGTTGGATTTTTACCCACCCCCCAATCGATTTAATCGTTCAGGATATAACCCAAGACGGAAATGAAATCACTTTCAATATTCAATCAAAATCCATAAGCATTCCCTTAAAAAACATTACATGTTATTCCTTCTCTCCCTCTGGATTTGCAGATCAGAAACTTGAACCCCTACGTGTTGAAAAAAACGGCGGCGGATTGATGGTAACGCTGGATAGCAGAATAATACAGAACCGTTCATTACAGTTCATAGCCAAAAATAAAATGGGGGCATTTTCAAAGCCATTGAACTGGCATCCAGAAAATGTTGACATTGATTACAATACAAAACCAGACATAAAAATCAATAAAACAGCTGCCGGGATTGTTGTCCAGGTAGAAACAGGTAATATGGGCACCGCTCAACCGTCCCTGTATTTATATACACCGCAAAATCTGGTTGCTGTTGCTTTACAGCAAATTCAGCCCTTCACATTTATTACAGCACCGCTTGAGGTCCAAATATTTAATTATGTAACAGCATTGCATGTTAGCATTAATAATAGCACAGATTACACTTATAAATATGCTTTTACGCCGGTAATTGCGACTCCAGGTGAACAAACAGTTGTCGTTTCGGAGGATGAAATGTGTTCATTGCGGTCTGTTAAATCAACATTCTATGGCCAAAGTTTAATCTGGATTGATGCTGTAGAAAATTCCACTCCGCCTCCTCACGGCGGTTTTTTGTCAAATGTCTACCAGCTCCAGCCCTTTGATATTCCGCTACAAGATACAGTCCGCATCGGTATACGCTACGATGAAAACATATTAAAATTGGAAAAAACCAGTTTATACTACTATGATCAAGATGATGGCTGGACATTTATTCCATCAAAGAATTCCAAAAAACGACAGGTGTTAACAGGCAGCATAGAAAGTTTAGAAGCAGTGTGTATTTTACAAGATGATACTCCCCCAATGATCGAATCTACATTTCCGGCTGATGGCGGAGTGTATTACTTTCAGGACGTTAAAAAATTGAAAGCAGAGGTAGATGACCTGCTTTCCGGCATTGCAGAAAATGAATCAGAAATGTCGATGACGCTTGATGGAAAAAGATTGCTCTATGCTTATCAACCGGTCAGTCAAACTATTTTCTATGATTTGGTTAAGAATCTATCTGTTGGAAATCATACAATGTCAGTCAATGTTCGGGATAGATCAAGAAATGAGACTACCAAAACAGTGAACTTTTATATTAAGTAATGTTTTTCCCTTACAAAGATGATAACCCCCGTATCCTTGTTCCTGTTGTAACGTATGGAATCATTGCTGCCAATGTCCTCATCTTTTTATACCAGTTTACATTGGCCATGTCTGGGCCTGAATCAGAAGCTAGGTTTATTTATATGTTTGGTCTGATTCCGGCTCAGTTTCATATCATAAATCTTTTTACATCCATGTTTCTACACGGCGGTATTGCCCATATCCTGGGTAACATGTGGTTCCTGTGGATCTTTGGCGACAATGTTGAAAGCGCCCTGGGCCACGCTCGTTATGCATTATTTTATATTCTATGCGGTCTTGCTGCCGGATTAGCACAGGTCATTTTCAACATTGATTCCATATTGCCTATGGTGGGTGCCAGCGGTGCCATCGCCGGTGTTTTGGGTGCTTACCTGATACGTTATCCCCATGCCCAAGTACATGTATTTGTATTTATATTCATTTTCTTTACAACCATCAGAGTTCCTGCAATGATTGTGCTGGGCATCTGGTTTTTGACCCAGCTAACAAACGGCCTTGGAACTCTTGGCCTTGATACCACCGGTGGGGTTGCTTGGTTTGCACATATTGGTGGTTTTATTTCCGGAGTTGGTTTTAACTATGTTTTTCAACAAATAAAATTCAAAGAATATTAATATGGAAAATCTTATTGCTCATGCTAAATCAATGCGAACTCTTGCCCATGCCCCTTATTCTAACTATACAGTTGGCGCTGCGGTGTTAACTTCAGATGGAGAAATGATTGGTGGCTGTAATGTAGAATCCAGCAGTTATGGATTAACCTGCTGCGCTGAACGTGTGGCCCTATACCGAGCGGTTGCTGCAGGCCATTCATCATTCAAAGCTCTTGCTGTAGCAACGGAAAATGGCGGCTCCCTTTGTGGTGCCTGCCGGCAAGTTGTCTGGGATTTGTGTGGTGATATTCCTATTTTTATTACTGATAATCAGAATAATGTTGAAGAGACATCAACATTACAGCTTCTTCCGGAAGCTTTCGATCAATCAAAATTAAAATGAATCATTCATCTATATTAATTGGTATTGCCGGTGGCACCGGTTCCGGAAAAACATCTATTGCTCATGAAATTGTTAAAGAATTCACTACCGGCGAAGTGGCTGTGATCCAGCTGGATTCTTATTATAAAGATTTAGCGCATATGTCCATGGAAGAAAGAAATGAACAAAATTTTGATCATCCCGAGGCTATGGATTTTAAACTGCTGCACGAGCATTTATCAACATTAATGAAAGGGGAAGCAGTCAAAATTCCATGCTACGATTTCAGCACACATACCCGTAAAAAAGAGTTTGAACACATTAAACCCCACCATGTACTTGTTTTAGAAGGGATCCTTACTCTTTGGGATGCCAGGCTGCGCAAGTTGATGGATATCAAATTGTTCGTGGAAACACCGGATGATATTCGTTTTATTCGCCGGTTAACGCGTGATATAGAAGAACGTAAACGCACCAGACAATCTGTCATCGATCAATACCTGTATACGGTGCGGCCCATGCACGAACAGTTTGTTGAACCCATTAAACTATATGCTGATCTTATTATTCCCGAGGGTGGAAAAAACACAGTTGCCATCGATCTCATACGAACTAAAATTAAATCTATACTTCCAACGCAGAGAATTTAGATGACACTTACACCACGCACTGGCGGTTGGATAGAGGTAATATGTGGTCCTATGTTTTGCGGCAAAACTGAAGAACTTATACGACGCTTGAAACGGTCCCAGATCGCTAAAATGAAGACAGCCATTTTTAAGCCAAGAATTGATAACCGCTATAGTGAAGAACATATCGTATCGCACAACCATATGAAAATGGAGTCATATCTGATCAGCGACGCCACTGAAATACTTGAAAAAGAAGATGGCGCTAAAGTTGTGGGAATTGATGAAGCACAATTCTTTGACAATAACTTGATTACCGTGTGCGAGGAGTTGTCAGCCAATGATAAGCGTGTGGTTGTCGCCGGATTAGACAAAGACTATCTGACTCGTCCTTTTGGGCCCATGCCGGAAATCATGTGTGCAGCGGATTATCTCGATAAACTGCAGGCCATATGTGTTGTCTGTGGCGAACCGGCCGGTTTTACTCAACGCACATCAGCGGATTCAGAGCAAGTGGTCATTGGAGAAACTGATAAATATGAAGCACGCTGCAGAAAATGTTATCAACACCCGGGAAAATTATAATGGAACGCTTTACTGGACTGATTGGAATTGTTGTTTTATTAGCCATCGCATTCGCCCTGTCAAATAACAGAAAACAGATAAATATGCGTATAATTGGCTGGGGCCTGGGATTACAGGCCATCTTTGCCATATTTATTCTGAAAACGCCAATTGGCGGACCGCTGTTTGGTTTTCTTGATAAAGCCGTCCGCAAGCTCGTTAGTTTTTCCGATGAGGGCAGTGATTTTCTTTTCAAATCTTTCGTCCCAGATGTGGGTTACCATGATGCCATGATCAATTTTGCTTTTCGAGCACTGCCCGTGATTATTTTCTTTTCCAGCCTTATGGCTGTTTTGTACCACTTTGGAATTATCCAGGTGATCGTAAAATGGATTGCCAAAGCCATGCAGAAAACCATGGGTACCAGCGGGTCGGAAACGCTCTGTATTTCCGCCAATATTTTCGTTGGGCAAACAGAAGCACCGCTCATGGTAAGGCCCTTTATCAGTCAAATGACAAAGTCAGAACTGATGGCCGTGATGACAGGCGGTTTTGCCACTGTTGCTGGAGGTATTTTGGCTATTTATGTCATGTGGCTAGCTGATATTCCTGGAATTGCCGGTCACTTATTAGCTGCGTCGGTCATGTCTGCACCAGGAGCACTGGTGATGGCAAAAATTATTTATCCTGAAACGGAAACGTCTGAAACGATGGGAAATTTGAAAATCACTATCGATCAAAAAAACACCAATGCCATGGAAGCCCTGGGTGATGGAGCTACAATTGGATTGAAACTAGCAGCGAATGTCGGCGCTATGCTGGTTGCTTTTGTTTCAATCGTTGCCATGATTAACTACCTCCTTGGGTTTGCAGGAACATCCATGGAATCAATCCTCGGTTTTATATTCAAACCCTTGGCCTGGACCATGGGTGTACCCTGGTCAGAGGCTGGTACACTTGGCACACTAATGGGGGAAAAAATTGTTTTTACAGAATTGATTGCCTATGGTGACTTGAAAGAATTGATGTCTTCAGGAGCCATTTCTGACCGGACAGCTATTATAGCCAGTTATGCCTTGTGTGGGTTCGCAAATTTCGGCTCTATTGGTATTCAATTAGGCGGCATCGGCGGTATGGCTCCAGAACGTAAAAAAGATCTCGCTAAACTGGTTACTAAAGCAATGATAGGTGGTGCATTAGCGTCCTGGCTCACTGCGACTATTGCAGGTTTATTAATTTAATTCTTATTATTGATAAATAACTTTGCCTTATGTATTTAATTTTTATTGGCCCGCCCGGTGTAGGAAAAGGAACACAGGCAAAACGAATCTGTGATCATTTTAGCATTGTACACCTTTCAACAGGTGTTATCCTGCGCGATGAAATATCCAACAATTCACCTGTTGGAAAATCAGCAAAAACATTTATTGATGTCGGTCAATTAGTTCCCGATGATGTTTTGTTAAAAATGATGTCCGGCCGGCTTGCTCAAAACGATTGTAATAATGGTTTTTGTCTTGATGGATTTCCCCGCACTATTACCCAAGCTGAAGGGTTGGAACGAATTCTGACAAATTTAAATCAATCGCTGGATGCTGTTGTCAGCATAGTAGCCGATGAAGAGGAATTAATTAATCGTTTGGTCCTGAGAGGTTCAACATCAGGAAGAACAGATGATACTCCTGAAATTATCCGCCAGCGCTTGCGAGTATACAGGCGGCAGACCGAACCATTAATAGAATTTTATGAACAGCAGAACTTAATTAAAGCGGTTGAAGGTGTTGGCAAAATAACTGAAATCACTGAACGAATTCTGAATACATTGGTTTAATATGCTGAAAATTGGATTAACAGGCGGGCTTGGCTGCGGAAAAAGCACAGCCAGTGCAGTATTAGCTGAATTCGGTGCTTACATTTTAGATGCTGACAATGAAGCGAAAAAAATGATAAACAATAACTCAACTGTGCAAAGTGAATTGATCGCTGAATTCGGTACGGATATTATGGGGCCGGGAAATATAATTGACCTGAAAAAATTGGGCCGCATTGCATTCCAAGATGTAGACCATCAAATTCGTCTTAATTCTGTTGTGTTTCCATACATCTACAATTTGATTGATAAACAGTTTGATAAAATTTCAGCAAAAAATAAATATTCTATGTTTATTGTAGACGGGGCCTTGATTTACGAATCAGGCTATGACCAACACCTTGATTATGTAATAGTGATTACTGCATTGATGAAGAACAGAATGGTGAGGGCCCTGTCAAGGAAAACATTATCACGGCAAGAAATCCTGCAGCGTATAGATTTACAATGGTCAGAACAAGAAAAAACAGGACTGGCCGATTTTGTTATTCATAACGACAGCACAGAAGAAAACCTGCGCAAAGAAATTACAGATATCTACGAACAGATTATTTAGCGTATGCTGCGCCGCAGAGCCCGAGGCTTATCCATTATTTCCTTATAGATCATTGCCATGCGCACATCCCCTTGATTCTGAAAAAATATCGAACGGAAAATTACCTTTTTGATTTCTCTATGAGCAATAGTACCGATTGTACGATGCTCATCGATTATCGATAAATCTTTTTTGGGTAAATGGCTTTCCTCCAGTGGAATCTCCTGTGGGGGCTCATGAAATTCGGGCTTACCTAGTTCTTCCTCCAACTCTTCCTCTAATTCTGTGAAGACAGCTTCATCCAATTCTTCTTCGCCTTTGTCCACAAAATCAGCGAAGATTCCCTTGACAAAATCCGTTGTCTGCCAGCCATTTTCTTCGTCACCCTCCAATTTTTGCCTGGCGGCCTTTTGCTTCCGTTTTTTCATCATAAACGACAGCATATATAAAATTAACAGGAAAAGCCAGTAGCCGAGGCTATCCATTAATCATTTTCCTCTGGTTCGCCGGGTTGTTTTTCACCCATTTCAGAAATCGATTCCCGCATACCCGTATCCGCTTTGATATTCTGCATATTATAATAATCGAAGATGCCCAGATTTCCTTCTCTAAATGCCTGGGCCATCGCTTTGGGAACTTCTGCTTCCGCTNCTACAACNTTGGCNTGCATTTCCTGGGTTCTNGCTTTCATTTCCTGTTCTTCAGCTACAGCCATNGCCCGACGCGTTTCNGCTCTGGCTTGGGCAACCCTTAAATCAGCTTCTGCCTGNTCGGCCTGCAGACTCGCACCGATATTTTTTCCCACATCAAGATCAGCAATATCAATGGATAAAATTTCAAAAGCAGTTCCTGCATCAAGGCCTTTACTCAGCACCGCTTTGGAAATATTATCAGGATTTTCCAACACAGTAGTATAAGTATCGGAAGAACCAATCGCACTCACAATCCCTTCGCCAACACGGGCAATGATTGTTTCATCCGTAGCTCCGCCAATCAAACCGGGAATATTCGTACGTACGGTTACACGGGCGCGTGCTTTCAACTCAATGCCGTCTTTGGCAACGGCCGCTAAATATCCTTCTAATGGAACATCAATCACTTTGGGATATACACTTGTTTCCACCGCTGTTTGGATATCACGACCCGCTAAATCAATTGCTGTAGCGGTTTCAAAGGTCAGTNCAATATTTGCTTTTTCAGCCGCAATGAGTGCATTTACTACGTTTGGCACTTGTCCCCCAGCTAGTTGATGCGTTTCCAGCATTTCCGTGGAAATGGACGGCAGTCCGGCTTTGTGCAGATTGATTACACCATCCACAATTAACCGGGGAGATATTTTCCGCAAGCGCATGCGGATAAGATCTATAATGGAAATGGGGCCCAGGCCTAAACTCACCACAGACTGTACCCACAACCCCAACGGTACAAAATAGAAAAACAGTACGACAAAGAGTACCAGTAACGATAACATTATAATAGATGCAACAGGCATTATTTTATTCCTTTCTTTTTATTTAATTTTTCTGACTACGACCCGATTTCCNTCCACAGAAAGGATCTTTACATTATCATTTTTATCAATATATGATCCTTCGGTCACAACAAATATTCGCTGATCTCCAACATTAATCCAGCCTGATGGTCGTAAATCAGTATCCGCAATACCTTCTTGCCCAACGAGACCTTCTAATCCTATAGAAGAAGTATAGCCTTTATCTTTATCCTGGATGTTGGGGGAAGTCAGTTTTTGCCAAAATTCTGTTTTGGTCATCAGTTTAAACAACAATACCAAACCGATGATTCCGCCAATAATTCCTATGGTAAAACCCGTAAGTGCCATAGAGTGAATTTCCTGACCAACAGGAACATCAGGCAAGAGTAATTCGTACAGTCCCCACAATATAATACCAATACCGGAGATGCCGGCCACTCCAAACCCCGGGATCAAGAGTACCTCCACAAGGAGTAGTGCGACGCCAACAAAAACAATTAGGAGATCCGTCATCGTGGCAAGTTTGACGATGTACGACGCCCCCAAAGACAAGGCCAGGCATACAGCGCCGAATGTACCAGGTATACCCCAGCCGGGACTTTGCAGTTCAAATAATATACCCAAAAAACCAAATGTGGTTAATAATGAAGCCACAATAGGATTGGTTAGAAAACGAACAAAATTTTCTGACCAATTTTCTTTTGTAGTACGAACAGAAGCATTGGAAACACCCAATTCTGAAAGTACCTCCTCAAACGTTTCTTTTTCTCCATCAGCAATTTTGTACTTCAATGCTTTTACAGTTGTTAATGTAATCAGCTTTCCTTCTTTGCGGCCTTCCAGATCAGTCACATCTACCGAATCACCATCAATAATTAAATGAGTAAACGATAATTCCTCGTCCACCATTCCGGTGACAATCGCCGTGTTACGGCCCCGTTTTTCAGCTGTAGAAGCCATTTCCTCCCGCATATAGCTGATAACTTTTTCTGATGCTTTTTTCCCCTGCATATCCACCGCTGTAGCTGCTCCAATTGTGCCGCCGCCAGTCATGTATATTTTTTCACAGGACAAGGATATCAATGCTCCTGCTGATATAGCTCGNCGATTGATAAAAGCAACTGTCAAAACATCGGAATCAAGAATGGCGTCTTTGATCTGTGTAGCTGCGTCTACTCGCCCACCAAACGTATCGATATCAAAAATAATAGCCGCTGCATCTGCTTCTTCTGCCGCTGCAATAGTTCTTTCAATAAATGGTGGCAGCCCTAAATCAATCACTCCCTGGATAGGAACATGATAGACGATCGGTTCAGCAGAGAGGATCGAAAGTAATAAAGATACTATTATGGGAATTCTCATTCCAATGACGTTATCCCAATTCATAAGTAATTTTAATACTGTCATCGTAGAAATTATTATAGATTTACATTCACTGAAGACCCTTTTATACAATAATGCGATTCCATCATAAATTTAACTATACATCACTGATCCTTTTTTCGAGCTGGCTGCGCAGCTTATCGGAAACAGAAAGAAACAGGCTCGGAATTAGAATAGCGAGGTTTGGCTATTATCTACTCAGTTTACGTAAAAAAGATTCTTTAAAAAATATTGCCACTGCCTTTCCAGAAAAAAGTGACAGCGAACAAAATATGATTCTTAAAAAAACATATTCATTTTTCGCTAAATCATTCATGCAATTTTTATCATTGCCTAAATCTTATAGATATGTNGATATTGAAGTAGAGGGTCAGGAATTNTTGGATGGAGCGTTGGAAAAAGGACACGGTATTATTCTGGCCACGGGTCATTTTAGTAAATGGGAAATAATGTCCGCATGGCTTGGATATTCTGGATATCCCTGTGTTGCAGTAGCCCAAAGGCAAAAAAATCGCGGTGCGGATATATTCTTTAGAGAGTTTCGAGAAATTACCGGCATGAGGATAATTTACCGCAAATCATCATTAAAAAATATGTACCGCATATTAAAAGAAAATAAAATTCTGATCCTAGCCAGCGATCAGGATGCAAAACAGCGAGGTGTTTTTGTAAACTTTTTTAATAAACCGGCTTCCACACCCAAAGGAGTAGCACGTTTTCATTTAGAAACAGGTTCAGATATATTTTTTATCTCGTGTTACGTTGAACACAATGGGAAGCATAAACTTCAAATTCAACCGGTCGTTCCTGAGGGAGAAAGCACAGTTAAGTCCATCACCCAGGCATTTACTACACTATTAGAAAAAAAAGTTAGAGAGTTTCCTGAACAGTATTTTTGGTTTCATCGTCGTTGGAAAACTATGCCACACAAAGCTTCATGATCTCAATTGATGTTCGAAATAAAGATGCAGTAATTACAGCATTAAATATAATTCAGGATAAAGGCGTTATTATTTATCCTACGGATACGATTTATGGGTTTGGCGTTGATGCTACCAATGACGAAGCAATCCATAGATTAAATATAATCAAAGGACGCAGTGGACCTATGAGTGTTTTAGTTCCTGATGAAGATACTGCATTGAGTTGGGCTGATATTTCATCAAAAGAAATGAATCTTGTTAAATCAAAACTTACTGGCTATTCAACAATTATTTATCCCATTATAGATGGTATAGTCAGTCATAAAATATTGGGGATGGATCACACATTGGGTGTGCGTATACCACAGAACAATTTTTGCAATCAGTTGGCGAAGTTTTCCACAAGCCCAATCACAACAACAAGTGTGAATAGACACGGCAACACCGCTTTGAATGAGCCCGCAAGAATTCTGGCAGAGTTTGGGAAAGAAATTGATTTGTTTGTAAATGGTGGAAACTNAGAAGGAAATAAAGAATCAAGTATTTTTAAACTTGAACATGGAAAACTGGTGCAGTTAAGGGGTTAAAATGAGATTTTCTATTTTCACTCTTCTAGCAATTTTGTATGGTCAGAATCTCCCTTTTCAAATAGGCGAAAAACTGGTTTATACAGCAAAATTCAATATTATTCCCTCTGGAGAAGCCTCTCTGGAAGTTATAGGTCATGATTCGATTAATGGAATTGGTACATATCACGCCAGATTCAAAGCAAGAACAAATCCTGCATTAGATCGATTGTATAAATTGAGGGACCAAGTTGATATTTGGATGGATGAAACGGATCTATTTACCCACCAATTGAAAAAGAATATAAGAGAGGGTAATTATCACAAAAAAGTTTTGACTACGATCCACTATGATGCATCATTGGCGATCATTAATTCTGATACTGTAGTAATCACAGAACTGGTTCGGGATCCTTATTCCCTTTTTTACTATTTACGTACTTTACCTTTGAATGTTGGTCAATTAATGGAATTCACATCTTTCGAGAATAAAAAATCAATTTTCTTCAAATTGGCTGTTACGGGTAGGGAAACTGTAAAAACNCGAGCTGGTAATTTCAACTGCCTTGTTGTACGGCCTTTTCGGCAGGGGAAAACGTTATTTAAGAATGAGGGGGATATGCAGGTTTGGTTCAGCGATGATGAACGACGTCTACCAATTCAAATACAGATCAAACTGAAATTTGGGTCCATGCATTTGAAGCTAAAGGAAATTATTAACCAAAAAGTCGGCTAATATCGTTTACAATAACTGTAACAATTAATAATAGTAAAAATGCCATGCCAATCTGCTGAATAACCATCCGTGTTTTGACGGTTAGCTTGCGGCGAATAATGCCCTCAATAACTATAATTAAAACATGACCACCATCCAGTCCCGGAATAGGCAAAATATTAATAAAGGCAAGATTACAGCTAATCAAAGCCATAAAAGTTAACAGGGCTATCCATCCTGCTTTAGCTACTTCCCCGGCTAATTGAGCAATCATTATGGGGCCACCGATATCTTTTATTGACGCATCTCCGCTGACCAGCATGGTGATGGACATAACAATCATTCCAAAACCATTGACTGTAGCGATGGATCCTGTTTTTATAGCTTCGGCCATTCCAATTGGGCGATAGCTATAATTTTGAATTATACCAATTGCGCCGAGAGTGTCGACGTGTCCATCAACAACGGCTAACTGATATTTTGTTGTCATAGCAATATCAAATTCTAAAGTACCCCTCTGAATTTTAATCAATATTGGTGTATTTGGTATTGCGTGGATTGTTTTTGAAATATCTGACCACTTTTCTACTATATCATTATCTAAAGCAATAATTCTATCTCCCACTTGCAAGCCGGCTGCTTCAGCAGGCATTTCTGGTACTAGCTGAGCAATAACAGGTTCATCGCTTAATTCTGGGATACCCATATATTTGGCAATTCCAGAAAACAGCACAAACGCCAAAAGGATATTCATGATAACACCTGCACTCATTACCCAAATCTGCTGCAGGGGTGTTTTGCTCATTAACTCATCATCCGTGTGTTTTATATTATCCTCAAGGCTTTCATCAATTGTGCCGGCCATTTTTACATAACCGCCTAACGGAATAATGGATAAACAATATTCTGTATTACTNCCCGCACGTTGTTTACTACCGACTATTTTTTCATATACAGGACCCCAAACAAATTTGTTCTTCTCATTGCGATAATAAAAGAAAATGCTGCATAACCAGCCACTATCAACTGAAGTTAAGGTAAACAATCGGGGTGGAAAGCCTATTGAAAATCGGTCAACACGTACACCAACAGATCGAGCTGCAAGAAAATGCCCCAGTTCGTGAACGGTTACAAGTACACCTAATACAATAATCGTTGCCCAGAGAGTTGTCATTAACTTTTTACCTTATATTTCAATTATATGCGTTTACAAAATTAGTAGCCCAGATTTCCAATTCCAGTAAATCTTCTAAAGTTGGCTCCGCAATATAATGATGTTCAGCACAGGCTTTTTCAATAATTGNGGGTATTTCAGTGAATTTTATTTCACCATCTAAAAAATTATACACTGCCTGTTCATTGGCAACATTCAATACAGCCGGAGTTGAACCACCGGCACGAAGAGCCTCGTAAGCCAATTTTATGCAGGGAAATTTCTCCAAATCAGGTGCTTCAAATGTAAGTTGCCCCGTTTTTATAAAATCCAGTTCTTCCCATTGAGCTGCGCTATGACGCGGATATGTTAATGCATATTGAATCGGGATTTTCATATCTGGCACGCCCAATTGTGCTTTAATAGATCGATCAGCAAATTCGACCATGGAATGAATAATCGATTGGGGATGAACGACAATATCAATTTCATCAGCCTTTAATCCAAAAAGCCAGTATGTTTCAATGACTTCAAGCCCTTTATTCATCATAGTTGCGGAATCAATTGTGATTTTATTTCCCATATCCCAGTTTGGATGATTTAATGCTTCTTTCGGTGTAATATTTATAAACGTTTCCACATTTTTTGTTCTGAAAGGTCCGCCACTGCCAGTAAGTATTATTTTTCTTACGTCGGCCATGTCTTCTCCAGCTAAACATTGCCAAATAGCTGAATGTTCACTATCCACAGGAAATATTTTAGCTCCAGATCGCTGTTTTNCTTCATNAATAATTGAACCAGCCATAACCAAGCTTTCCTTGTTACTCAATGCAACATCCACACCGGCCTCAACAGATCTCAATGTCGGTTCCATACCTGCACTGCCCACCAACCCGTTCATTACAATATCAACATCATCTCGCCCGGCGAGCTCTAATAGTCCTTCTCTACCGGTTAATACTTCAATCTGATTATTCAAAGCACCCGTTACTTCTTTACCAGCTTCTTCATCGACAATTGCAACAGCTTTGGGGTGATAATTCTGTGCTTGATCAATCAGCCGCTNAACATTTCTATTTGCTGAGAGATAGAGAATATCAATCTGCTCGCCAAGATTATCAGCAACAAGCAGGGTGTTTTCTCCAATAGATCCGGTGGACCCAAGTATGGATAATTTTTTTGTCATTAGAAAAATAAACGAGAAATTGTCAAATTTAATTGTATGAATTTAGGATGTAGTTGGGTTTGTAAGTTTATATCTATACCACCAAATTGATATTCAGTTCCCGCAATTAAATATGTAATGAAATTATCTATTATTCTGGGGATATCATCATTATCAAATCCCAAAATACTGCCTCTGAATTTGTTGAATCCTATACCAATCAAAATTGGTACTTCAGCGATTGTCCTGTTCCCAATGATAGCAGTATCGACATAACGGACACGTAAATGAGCCGGNCCTTCTAGCCAGCCAAGAGAAATACTGGAAAACCATGACTGCGCAAGATAATTGCAGCCATATCCCGTGGCTTGAACCGTTTCTCCATCATTGGAAAATAAATTCATTTTCCCTTTAAGTACTAGATTTTCTGTAACCAAAAACTGTCCTTCTACCATGAATGGATGTAAAAGAGGATTAGATTGATAAGAAGATGATGCTAAAGCCCATCCTACTGGCATAGAAACTGTAATTCCTAATCGCTGGTTTTGAGTCAAACTTAACATGGTTGATTGCCCCCCTGTAAGGGCTGATGAAATAATGGTTGGTTCTACCTGTTCTTTGAAAGTTGAAATGTCTGCTTTCGACAGATCAAAAGATAACCACTGGCTTGTTAGCGGAGAGAAACAGATTAAAGAAAATAGTATATAACGTAAAATCATATTCTAATTGAACCATTTCAAATTATACCACGATTACTGGATTCAACAAAATTTATTATCATTTTGATTTCATGAGATTGATCCAAATCTGTTTTGATCTTTTCAAGAGCATCTTTGCGGTTCAGTTCTGATCTGAAATACAATTTATAAGCTTCCTTAATCAATTTTCTCGCGTTACTATCAAAGCCTCTACGCCGTAAACCAATCTTGTTGATCCCGCTATACTGCAACGGCTCTCCTGCGACTAGAATAAATGGCGGTACATCTTGAACAATACGAAAACCNCCGCCGACAAAGACATGGGCACCTACCTTAGAAAATTGATGCACAAGAACGCCACCGCCTAATGATACCCAATCCCCTAATTCGACATGACCGCCCAAAGTTGTAAGATTCGCCATGATTACATTGTTACCAAGGAAACAATCATGGGCTACATGGGTACAAGCCATTAATAATACATCATTGCCTATATCTGTTGAACCTTTGGCTGCCGTTCCTCGATTAATGGTTACTGATTCACGAATAATAACATTGTTGCCGATTGTGGTAGTTGTTTTTTCACCACCAAACTTTAAATCCTGTGGAATTTCACCTATAGAGCAATTATGAAAAATCCGGGTATTCCTACCAATCGTCGTTCCAGTTTTAACAGTTGTATGGTTACCAATACTGGAATCATCTCCAATGGTCACATTACCCTCAATAACGCTATAAGGGCCTACAGATACATTGTTACCTAGATTTGCCTCTTTTGCTATTAGGGCAGTAGGATCAATTTGCGTGGAAATGATTATGCTCCAGCGCGATCAACGATATTAGCCATAATTGTTGCTTCAGCAACTACAATATCATTGACATATGCTATACCACCAAGTTTCACTGCATTCATGCGCATTTTCAGCAATTCCATTTCCAATCGGACTTGATCNCCCGGAATGATTGGTTTTCGAAACTTGGATTTTTCAATAGCTGTAAATAACATATTTTTAATCAAGGGATCCTCGAGNGAATTAAGTACAAGGAAAGATCCTGCCTGAGCCATGGATTCTAAAATAAGTACTCCCGGCATAACCGGATGATTTGGAAAGTGTCCCTGGAAAAAAGGTTCATTAATGGTCACATTTTTTATTGCTGTGCAACGTTTTCCTGGTTCCATATCAATAATTCTATCTATCAGAATAAATGGATAACGGTGTGGCAGGAGTTGCATAATCTCATCTATATACAGCATTTTAGCTTTTTGAGTAAAAGTTAAATTTAGTGTTTTGTAAAGTAATCTGCGTATTCTTGGCGGATCATTTTTACAAATTCTACATTGCTGGCGTGCCCACTTCTGGCAGCAGTGACATGTCCTTTGATTGGGATTCCCAACAATGCTAGATCGCCAATCAAATCAAGTGTTTTATGGCGTACAGGTTCATTCTGAAAGCGTAATGTCATGTCGTTCAGAATTCCGTTTGCACCCGATATAATTGTTTCTTCAATTCCGAAAAGTGCCCGTAAATGATCAATTTCCTTTGGATCAATTTTTTTATCCATTATTACTACAGCATTTCCCAGGCTACCGCCTTTGATTAGCCCTTGTTCCTTTAACATTTCGACTTCACTCATAAAACAAAATGTTCGAGCGGGAGCTACTTCTTTTGCGAAATCTTCTTCCATATTATAAATCGCTTCATACTGCGTTCCCAGTTGCGGAAGCGGGTACTCAACCATGAATGTCACCCGAAAACGATCTGATGGTATAACATGAATATCTATTTCTTTAACAGTGTCTGAATATGTTACTGCCCTGCCTATAGGCAAAACCCTGCGGTTTGCTTCTTGGGTTACTCGGCCGGATGACTGTAATGCTTCAACAAAATCTTTGGCACTGCCATCCATCACTGGTGTTTCTTTACTAGTTAGCTCGATTAGAATATTATCTATTCGTAACCCGGAAACCGCTGCCAAGGTATGTTCAACTGTATGGATACGAATACCATTTTGCTTTATAGTTGTTCCCCGGGATATATCAACAACATGATCAATATCAGCTTTAATGGCGGGGCTGCCTTTAATATCCGTACGCTTAAACCGAATGCCATAGTTTTCCGGAGCAGGTTTAAATGTAATTGTACTTTCTACCCCAGTATGCAATCCGACGCCGGTACAGGAGGATNNTTTTTTTATGGTGCGTTGTTGTTTATGATGTATTATCGACATTTTCTAATTTTTNTAATCTTTTCTTTATTGATACAATTTCAGTTAACACTGCTTCTTTTTTATGTTGCTCTTTAATTTCTCTGGCAGGCATCCCGGCATAAATTTTATCCCCGGGGAGCGATTTAGTGATACCGCTTCTCACGGCAAAAATGGCCTTATTACCTATTTTCACGTGCGAAACTACTCCAGACTGACCTGCAAATATACAAAAATCTCCTATTTCAGTACTTCCTGCAATACCAACTTGTCCCGCGATAAGGCAACCATGTCCAATCCGAACATTGTGGGCAATGTGGACCAAATTATCCAGCTTGCTTCCGGCACCTATTACCGTATCGCCAATAGTACCGCGATCGATAGCACAATTGGCGCCGATGTCAACATTGCTTCCTGTGACAACGGTGCCTGTTTGAGGAATTTTATTGTGTATTCCACCCTCTTCAACATATCCAAAACCATCACTGCCAATGATGGAACCACTGAAAATGGTATTGTTATCACCAATCGTGCAGTTATGATAAATGTGAACATTATTATGCAAATTACAGTCCTCACCAATCTTTGCACCATAACCAATAATGGCGTTGGCACCAATAATTGTATGACTGCCAATGGATGCATCAGCTTCAATAATTGAGTAGGGTCCAATACTTACATCAGCAGCAATATTTGCTGTTTCAGAAACAATTGCTGTTTTATGAATCCCTTCTTCTATTTCTGGAGGGTTATAAAAATGCTTTATGACTTTTGCAAAAGCCAATTGAGGATTATTAACTAATAGTCCATTAAATCCAGATAAGACTTCTTCATCTGCTACAATGATAGCAGACGCCCCTGTATCTGCTGCGTATTTTTTATACTTGGGATTACTCAGGAAAGTGATTGTCCCAGCTACACCATTTTGGATTTCAGATACTCCTGAAATTTCAAGTTCTGAATTGCCAATAACCTGACCACCTGTTAGTNTGGCCAGTTCCTGCAATGTTGCCAAAGGAACTGTTACTTATCGTCTTCGGAAATATTATACTTCCGAAGTTCATAAAGAATGTCGTCGGTTACATCATAGGCAGGATTNCCAAAAAGCAGGGAAACGGACCCATCAATAATATAATCATATTCTTTTTCAGCAGCAATTTTATCAACAGCACGTTTTACTTTGGTTAGAATTTCAAATTCCATCTGTGCCTGTTTCTGATAAAGCACTCCCTCTGGACCTACTTTTTCTGCTTGAAAAACTTGCAGATTTCGTTCCATTGTTGCTATTTCCTGCTCTTTTTCACGACGCCATTCCGGTGAACTCATCAGCCGTTGAGTTTCATAAGCGTTTTTAAGGCTGTCCAATGCCATTAATTTTGTTTGGTATTCCATTTGCACTTTGCGGAATTCCATCTGTAATTGTGATTCGGCATCACGAAATTCTTCATATTCTGCACGAATACGATCCGATTGGACAAAACCAATTTTNATTTCACCGAGCACTGCTGAAGTCAGCATTACTGCGATAATCATCATATTTACGATGTGTTTACGCACAAGTCCTCCTTGTTTGAATCAATTAAAAAGTTTGACCAAAAATGATTGTGTAGTTCCAAGCATCGGGGCTGCCATTGCCGTCATTATCATCAAAACCGTAGCCCATATCAAACCCAAGCATACCAATCATGGGCATGAAAAAACGAATACCAAATCCAGCGGAACGCTTCAGGCTCAGGGGCCCTGATCTCGGAATACTGAACGGTTCAGTCATGGAAGCTGAATTCCAGACATTACCCGCTTCAGCAAACATTAATCCATAAATCACAGGATTTTCTGAAAAGGGTATTCTAAATTCTGTAATAAATCTCATCATAGCAGTGCCAGGGACTGTATTCCCAGAAGATGATTTCGGTCCTATGGAATTTTCAGCATAACCACGGAGCATATTACCAAAGGGAATACCATTCCCGCCCATAATAAATTTTTCATCAAAAGGTATTATGGAACGTCCTTCCTTTGATGGCAGGGCATCAACTACACCCATTTTCAATGAACTCATCAATACAAATTTCCAGAATGTAGGTGTATACCATTCCAAATTCAACACGTGTTTAAGAAAGTCCTCATTGCCTTTTAAGGGGCCACCAGACAGGGTTGTCTCCCATGTAAAACGTGATCCCCTACTAGTAAATTCCTGGCGGTCACGACTGTCACGGCTGATGACCTGCGTAATGCCATGTCCCTTCGTTTTTACAAGTCCACCGGCATATGTGTCAATATCACTTTGTGAACCAGCATATGTTTTAGATGAAATATTTAATACCCAATAGCCCCTGAAATAATCATCCGGCCATTTAAAACGCCTTCCCCATTGTACTGATCCTCCAACAACTTCTATATCCAAAGGAATACCATATCCCATTGAGCGTCCTCTAAATGAGTTATAGAAAGAGAAGCCAACCCTGTTTGGTGTATCAAAAATCATGGGGTCCATGAAACGTACACTAAAGGATTCGTATTTTGCGCCTTGATTTTGGCTATATAAATTCACTGATTGTTGTGAGCCAACATTATAACTTAACATAAGCTGCTGACCTAATCCGCGGAAATTAGTGAATTCCAAACCACCACCACCCATGAGTCCATAAACACCGCTATAGCCTACGTTAGCATTGGCGCGGTCAGATGATTTTTCCTCAACAGTGATTTCCAGATCAATTTCATCTTCATCAACTGGAATAACATCGGGCACAACATTACTGAAATAATTTAAGATAAATAATTCCCGTGCACTGCGCTGCAAAAGCTGTCGATTAAATACATCTCCTGGAAACACATGGAGTTCTCGACGAATAACATTTTCCCGTGTTTTGTCGTTGCCTTGGACATAAATATTGCGAATATAAACTTTGTGGTTCTCTATAATTTCAAAATGAATATCTAATGAGTCTTTCCCTACGGGTGTGAACTTTGGAAGTACATTGCTNTAGATATAACCGCGGTCCATGTACAGCCCATGCATACGTTCGTATACAGCAAGATTAAATTCTTCTTCGTTATATTTTTCTCCNGTTTCTAAATCCAAAGCGCGGCTTAACTCATTTTCTGTATAAAGTGCATTACCCTCCCAGGAAAAATTCCTGTAGCGGTATTGCGGTCCTTCGTTTATCCTGATCTGAATGGACATGGCTTTTTTATCTGCATTATAATAGACTGAATCGGATATAATTGTTGCGTCACGATAACCTTCGTTGCGATAAAAATTGACCAGGGTTAGCTTATCCTCTTCATATTTCTTTTCATCAAAATGCGATCGCCAGAATAAATACCAGCGCTGCATTTTTGTTTCTTTGAATACACGACGCAAACGAAACGAAGAAAATTGATCATTTCCTTCAAATATGATATGCCGCAGTTTTACTTTTTTGTTTTCACTGATGTTAAATACTAAATGGCGAGTTTGCTTTTTCTTCGCCTTACTTGTTTCAGAAAGATCTTTAGGTTCTTGTACCACAGCTTCAATATCCACCAGCAGATAGCCATCCTCGGCATAAAGATCTTTCATTNTTTTGATGGTCTCATTCGTAAGGTTGGGACGAATTCGCATGCCACTGCGTAAGCCTAATTCTTCATCGAATTTTTTGTCTTTTATTTTTTTATTTCCTTCATAATGTACTTCGCCCAGTATAAAATTTTCCTCGACAACAATTGTTAGAACCAAGCCATCTTCTGATTCATCATCCATTCTAATCTGTATATCATTAAAAAGCCCAAGCTTCCACAGGTTTTTCACCGCCCTAGAAAAATCACCAGGCGCTATATTCTCCCCTTCGCGCAAGCCGGCTGTGTAACGAATCATTCTTTCTGAAGTTAAGTTATTGCCTTCAATATTGATTTCACGAAGTTTGAGTTCTTCCTGCTGAGCGCAAAGACAATTCGCAGCTATTAACAGCATTAGAATATATTTTAGATGATTATGATGCATTTCTTTTTTCNAGTTGTTCGCTTACCTTGCCAAAACGCCTTTCACGTTCCTGATAGTCTTGGATCGCTAACAATAATTCTTTTTCTCTGAATGCAGGCCAGTATATATCCGTCACATAAACTTCTGTATAAGCTATTTGCCAAAGGAGAAAATTGCTGATCCTGTTTTCACCGCTGGTCCGAATGAGCAATTCCGGGTCCGGTGTATCGGCTGTATATAAATAATTTCGGAAAAGTTCAGTATCAACATCTGCTGATTTTACTTTCCCTTGTTCCAGATCTACACATAATTTTTTTACTGCCTTTAGTATTTCCTGGCGTCCGCCATAACTCAAGGCAAGCACAAGATTTAATCCAGTATTATTTTTTGTTTTCTCTATACCATCTAAAATTCNCTGGCGTGCGTTTTTTGGCAAATCTTCCAATGCACCAATGGAAGTCAAGCGCACATTGTTTTTATGTAATTCTTGCACTTCTTTATTTATCGTTTTTAAAAGCAATGTCATCAATGCCGACACTTCAGTTTTGGGTCTAGACCAGTTTTCAGAGGAAAAGGTATAGAGTGTTAAATGTTTAACATCAATTTCACCACAAACACGAGTGATCTCCCTGACAGAATTAATTCCCTCACGATGACCGGCAAAGCGGTGCAATATTTTTTCTTTGGCCCAACGACCATTACCATCCATAATGATAGCAATATGATTGGGAATATTACCGTTTTCGATAATTTGTTTTCTTAATAAATCAACTAACATAAAATAACTTAATTAACTATAAAAATTGCGGGCAAACTTACTCTTTACATTGTCTATAATCAACCGACGTCTCGAGTATAACGCACCTTGTTCATTCAGGTTCCTCATACAATTCAGCGATATGATGATCAAATGGTGTAATGCGTTCAGGAATATCAATATTTATGAATTCTTCCCGGCACTTATAACAGACTACCATATCAGCAACACGACGGTATAATATCCAGTCTGCAATAGCAACAATGACCAGGCTTAAACCGTATGTTTGGGGTACAAACACAGCACCAATTAAGATTACCAGACAGCCAATGGCGCGATTAAAATCCTTTTGACGATAGAAATGCTCACATTCACAGTGGGGGCATTTTGAAAAATCAAACTTGCTCATAATAACANCCCTTCTTGAAAAAGGACATATTTATAGCAAAGATCACCTGCCATAATGGCCAATACACTAATGTATAATAATCCCGTGGCGCTTTGTGTCGCTTGGAGTTTCAACGTACGCCAAATAAAATAGTGTAATACCAGTGGTACAAGTAGTCCGAAAAACACTGCAACGCCCAGGAAAAATCCATCCAAGGTTGTTATATATTGATAGGCAGTAAGGGTTCTTCCATATTGATCAGCTACTGCAAGTGATTTGAATTGAATCAAATTCCAAATCAGCCTGATAGCCAAAAGGAAGGCCAGAGCATTGGCTGTTTTACGCAATAAAACAATGGGTAATTGAATAACATTTAAATACCAGTGGCCGAGTATCATGGCAAACATTACACCCGCCAGAATGGCTTGGCTTACGATTCCAGTAAAAATAACCAGATATGAATTACCCGCCGGAATAATGTCTATTGATAAAATCATGAAGATTACACAACCAACAAATGCCACAAATGAAATGACCATATTGGAAATTTTTTCACTATTCCAGTAAACGTACGTCACTAACAGATGCAGGCCCAGCCAACCGGCTATGCCGAACACATGAGTCTGCTCCATTTCTGTGGCCCAAGTTAATACCAAAGCCATGCCGCCAATTAATCCCACAAAGCCTAAGTTAAAATTATAAAACCCGGAATCGATTTTTTGACGGGGAGTGAACCAGAAAAAGAAGGGATAAAGAACTGCAAACCCCAAAAGTGTATACACGAGAATATCTGCTAAATGGGCTGTCAAAATACCCTCTATACAGCTCTATGACTGTACTGCTGTAACTATCCGTTCAGCGATGGTCATGAAGACAGCTGATATGGGTGAATCGGGCGCGCTTTGAACAATAGGATCGCCACTATCCGTGGTTGTCATCAGGTCTTTGGAAATAGCAATCTCACCTAGTAATGGCACCCCCAAACGGTTACTTTCCGATATACCACCACCCTTTTTAAATATATCCATTCGAAACTGAAAACGGCCATCATCATCGACTACAATACTATCTTCTAATCCAGAAATTTTCATGTTCATATCCGCATTTACTCCGGATATTTGCCCTTCAATGACTAANCCGGACATGTTTTCAACAACACCTAAAACAGGAGTTTGTACTTTCCGGAACATATCGGCGCCCTTGCGCACGTCAGATAACGCAATATCTTGGGGTGTTGTAACAATCACAGCACCACTCAAACGCAGTTTCTGGGTCAAAGTCAGTTGTATATCCCCGGTCCCGGGCGGTAGGTCCAGAATCAAATAATCCAAATCACCCCAGATAACATCCTGGAAAAACTGTTCTGTCATTCTACCAACCAAGGGTCCGCGCCAAATTGTGGGCGTTTGATTTCCACTAATAAAACCAAAACTCATGACTTTCATCCCATAGCGGTCGAGGGGAATGAGTTTTTTATCTTGGGTAAGCTTGGGGCTTTCATTGATCCCTAGAATAATGGGTAATGAAGGTCCATAAATATCTAAATCAAGCAAGCCAACTTTATGGCCTTTTTGGGTAAGAGCTATGGCAATGTTTGCTGCCACGGTCGATTTGCCGACCCCGCCTTTACCACTGGCTATCGCAACAATATGTTTAACACCGGCTAAAGGGGCCGGTCCAGGTGCGGCAGCTTGGCTGGCTGGAATTGCTTGGGCACCTTGGTCAATTAGCTCTACACGGATATTTTCAAAATTTCCTTTGGAAGACAGTTTATCTTTAATAGCATTTACAACAGCTTGTTTTTTTTCTTCTTTTTCCGTTGTGATTTTCAGCTGAAGTGTAACATTAGTCCCATCCACGTCTACATCCTGGATCATGCCAAAGGAAACAATATCACGGCTGAAGCCGGGATAATTAATTTCTTTTAACAGCTCTAATACGTTTTGCTTATTCATGATTTATGAGAGATAAAGAACGGCTGTGTGTCACAGCCGTTCTTTAAACTATGATTGCTTTGAGGCCTGAATCAGCCGTTGTATTCCTGGCCGAACCATTCGTAATTGATTTTAGAGAAATGATGCCATTCTTCCGGAACCTCACTCTCTTCAAAAATGGCTTCTACGGGGCACTCCGGCTCACATGCACCGCAGTCAATGCATTCTTCCGGGTCGATGTAAAGTTGTTTTCCTTCAGGGTCAAAACCTTCTGCTTTTGCTTCNGCGCCGGCGCCGGTTTTATCTTCTGGCCCATGAATACAATCTACAGGGCAAACTTCTACACATGCTGTGTCACACGTACCTACACAGGGCTCAGCAATTATGTAAGTCATTCTTTTCTCCTAAGTATTGATTAGTTAATCTTTTGTATCAGTTTAGTAAAAATGTAAGGTGAAAATTTAGGAGGGTTTTTTAAAAGGTGGAAAGGCTTTTAGACATTAACTTGACGATTAATTTACCCTGAATATTACCATGTGGAATCGAAATGTAACCGTTCTTTGGCTGGCGCAGCTTATCACCGCTATGGGCGATGCCATTTATCAGTTAGCTTTAATCTGGCTTATTTTGGACATGACCGGTTCATCCATTGTCACGGGACTGGTAGCCATGGGTGCCTATCTGCCGGCTATGCTTTTTGGCCTCCTTGGCGGTGTTTTTGCTGATAAATATAACCGTTTAAACATTATGCATCTGGCGAACATCAGCCAGTCGCTGACTGTGTTGGTCATTCCGCTTATACTTTATTATGGCGTTTCCGATGCCATGCTTATCGGATTTCTGGCTTTCATACGCAGCAGTTTCGGTACCATGTTCCCACCGGCACTGAATGCCTTTATTCCGGAAGTGGTGAATAAGGATCAATTGACCAAAGTGAATTCCGTCATTGCCACCAGTTCACAGCTGGCCTATTTGATCGGCCCGGCGATTGCCGGTATATTACTCGGTGTTATAGCATTAAATAATCTTTTTATTTTTGATGCTTTTTCTTTTNTCATATCCAGCCTGTTGCTCTTNTTTGTTGTACGAACCAAAGCACCTCCAATTATTGAAAAACATGCTACATTAACACAGCTTATTTCTGGCCTGAAGTATATTATTGACCATANAAGCATTGGTTATTTAATTATATTAACAATTCTCAATAATATTTTTATCATGGGTCCAGCAATTGTAGGCATGCCCATTTTAGTCAAAGATGTGCTAGGGGGAACCATATCTGATTTTGCCTTCGTGGAAGCCGGTATGGCCGGNGGAATGCTGGTGGGGTCATTGTTTATGTATAAGGTCAGTCATCAATTAAACAATGGTGTATTGTTATTGCTAGCATTGATGTGGGATGGCATAACATATGCATTTTTCTACTGGATACCATCTGTCCCTACAGCTATTGTAATGATTTTTTTCCATGGCATGGGGATACCAGTTATAACCATTTCCCGCACGGCGATCATACAACGCAATACTCCCAATGCATACCACGGCAGATTATTTTCAATGGTGCACCTTGCGGTTGTGGGTATGACGGCTATGTCATCAGCCCTGGTAGGTATTCTTGCAGCTGTAATATCTGTACGTTATGTTTTTCTTATTTTTGGCATTGGAGCTGTGTTAAGTGGTTTTGTGGGCCTTTTATCCGCACAACTTCGGCGATTGAATTAACTTTTGGAATTGCAGCAACACGGTATAATTTCANATTCCACTTGAAAACAAATTATGNCTGATACATATAAATACGAGCACTACAAATCTATCCCCGAACCAGCGGAAAAAGTCAATGCCAAGAAAAAGAAACCTAAATTGATGGCTGTTGTGGATGAGGACAATTGNACNGGNTGCCAAGTATGTGTACCCTTTTGTCCCGTAGACTGCATCGAAACAGTTCCTNNAGAAAAATATGAAATTCCTATTCCGCCAGTGCAGGTACGGTTCGATGAATGCATCGGCTGCCAGATATGTGCNCGTGTTTGCACCAAACTCACCTGGGATGCCATTCGCATGCTGCCTACCGAAGAATTTGAAACTCTTTATGAATATTCAGTAGCAGAATAACTGTGCCGGAATCTTCCGGTTCACTTTACTTTCTCGTAATAGATCAAGGCACTTCATCTACGAAGTGTTTTTTATTTGATAAAAATAATGATGTTGTATTCAGCAATCGCATCAAGCATCAATTGTCACGGTTGGAGTCTCGTCATGTTGAATGCGATGCCAATCTTATTGCTGAGTCGTGTGTGGAGTTGATTGAGCAATGTGTTGATTTTGTATCTCAAAAATCCAAAAAAATCTACAGCGTTGGTATTGCTATACAGCGTTCAACATTCTTGTTTTGGGATAAAATAACTGCAACACCTTTAACACCAGCATTAAGTTGGCAGGACAGCCGGGCAGGTCAAGTTGTTGAAGAATTATCAGACCGCAACCAGTTTATACATGAAATTAGCGGAGTGCCATTAAGCGCTCATTTTGGTGGACCAAAATACCAGCATCTTATCAACAATGATTCTGTCCTTAAATCACTGGTAGAAAAGGGGGCGGTATGGTTTGGGCCGTTAAGTGCTTTTATTGTACATAAATTGACAGGCAACCCATTTGTTGATCATACTGTGGCCGGCCGCTCNCAACTTATGAATATTGCTGATTTAACCTGGGATGATGCATTGTGTACATTATTCAATGTAAAGCAATCCAGTTTACCTTCCATCGTTCCCACTATGGGACTCTTTGGACAAATCAAGCCCTGGGGCCTGCCTCTAAACTGTGTGATTGGGGATCAGCAAAGTGCCTTGATAGGGCAAGGTGGAATAGCAGCTGGTTCTTTGGCTCTGAATTTCGGTACATCTGCTTCTGTTTTATTGCATTCCGGCAATACACCTAACCATAATGATGGGTTGCTGAATAATGTCCTTTTTTCCAATGGGTCAGAAATCCATTATCTTACAGAAGGATCCATTAATACCTGCAATTCTCTTTTTTATTGGTTGGAAAATGAATTGAAAATACCCCATAATGAAATGCAATGGGATAAACGCTGTGCAAAAACACGTGTTGATGGTGTTTTAATTCCAGGATTTGCCGGGCTGGCAGCGCCCTATTGGAAAAGTGGTTTTAATTCAGTGTACTATAATCTTGAAAATGCCAACGCCGATGAAATCATTAGAGCCGGGATGGAATCCATCGGATTTCTCGTTTATGATATTATGGCAACAATGCCATTGCCAAAGCCGGTTGATCTTATCCCGGCCAGCGGAGGTGGCGCCCGGCCGCCTTTATTACAATTTATTGCGGACTTGACTGGTATTGCCATTGGCCATACAATCATGAAAGATAGAACAGCTTTTGGTGTGTATAGCTTGTTAAAAAAATATACGGGGAATCCTTTCACTCAATCCTTGCCGGAATATGATATGGTCATTAATCCAAAAATGGATAGTGCAGCAAGGCAGAATAAATTGGATTCATGGCAAGTCGCATTGAAAAAAATTGATTTAGCTTAAAAAAGATTCTAAATCAACATCCGCTAATGATGACACAACTAATGAAGCTCCAGCTGCTTCAGCTTTCAGCCATGTTTCCTTGCGCCGGCTGACAATTATGCTTTTACAGCCATTATCCGCAGCTGCTTTTGCGTCCGCGTCCGTATCACCAATGATGATCATGTCTGCTAAACGGAATGCTTCATGATAAACGTCCCACGCCCGTTCCCTAGCGATTATCGGCATGGCAGAACGATCATCCGTTTCATCGGCATAAATACCGAATGGGAATTTCTGCAATAAATCAAATTTTGCCAGTTTAATCTCCGCAGCTGCCTGCATATTTCCACTCATAACGCCCACAGCATTGTCTTGTTCTAAAATACTAGCCAATAAAATCAGGGCATCATCATAAACAAAAGGTTCATCTGCTTCATCAAAAACNGCAGGAAGTCTTTTTAAATATTCTGTTATGACTTTGCTGGTCCATTCGTTGAATTCACCGCTATCTACACCAATTTTCCGCAATGCTCTTTGCACAATGATGGGATCCGTACTGCCGGCCACATCCTCATATTGCAAGTCCGGAGATTGGCCCAAAAGATCAGCTATCACTCTATCCAATGTCCTCCGTGAAACAGGGCCGGGCGACAGCAGTGTGCCGTCAATATCAAAAAGAAAAAGCTTCTTTCTCAAAAAATCTCTTTCAATGCGCCAATTAAAGTATCGGCATCATGTTCATCATTATAAGCATTGAATGAAAATCGTAATAGTGTCTTTTCCTGCCATGTAAATACCGGAATCTCTATTTTGTACGTTTCGAGCAGAGTATCCTTAAGCGTCTGCTCGTTATTCACATCTACTTCCACACTAGCCATTTGCCCCAGCCATTCTTCCGTATTGGGACATATTGGATCAGTATGAATGATCTTATATGCTCGATCTCTTGTTCTTCGGTTAAGTTCTCTACATGATTTTTTTACAGTATTCCAATTATGTTCCTTTTGGAAATCAATGGCTGCAGGTACCGCCAGGAATGCGCTGGGATCCCGCGTCCCTTGGTACTGGTTATTCTTCAGGAATTGGGATGGCCCGGGATCGTCTCCTGCTTCGCCCCAGCTAATGATGAGCGGCTTAATAAAGGACTGTAGGTCCCTTTTAACATATAAAAATGTTGATCCCTTGGGAGCGGATAGCCACTTATGGCAGGCGCCGGTATATACATCCGGATCCATTGCAGTAATATCTAACGCAAGCTGTCCTGGAACGTGAGCCCCATCAATGATGGTCAAGATACCGTCTTTGCGAGCGCGGCTACAGATTTCTTCGGCAGGGAAAATGAGTCCCGTTGAACTGGTAATATGGCTCACAAAAATAATGCGTGTATTAGCGGTTACACTTTCCCAAAAGTCTTCTATAAAATCTTTATGTGTTTTCAGTGGTAAGGGAAATTCATGCTGAATAAAATGAAAGCCCTTTTCTTTTGCCACCCATTCCCAGGCACGAATCAAGGATCCATATTCATGATTGGTGGATAATACCTCATCCCCCGGGCCGAGATCTAAACTTCGAATAATCGTATTAACTGCTGTGGTTGGATTGGGAATAAAAAACAAGTCATCACCACCGCAACCAATAAATGCACCTAATTTATTTCTGGCTAGCGCTAAATGCTCATATACATCAATAGCCATGAATTGAACTGGTTGATTTTCCAGTTTTCTTTGCCAGTTTTGATAGGCATCAAAAACAGGTTTTGGACAGGCGCCAAAGGAGCCGTGATTTAGAAAAGTTATGTCAGGATCAAGTAAATATAGATCTTTCATACACTATTTTGCCAGAGCACCCATGGGGTCCCAAGGTGGTAGCACAACAGGATCTTTTTGATATAAAGAAAACTCGTCTTTGGTGATATAATCTTTATAAACCACTACTTCATAATTATATTCATCAAACCATGAATCCGTCATGATATCATAACCTTTATCAGAACGTTTTTCTCCCCAGCTGTTCTCCACCTGCCACTTGCGGGGGTGACCTCTCCCGTCCAGGTCCACACCAGTGAAAAGCATGGCATGAGTCATCTGGCTATCACCGAATTCCAACCGGTCGGTCTTGGTCATCGGAAAATCTGTACTGTAGAACAATTCAAAATCAAATATATCCATATCCATAACGCCCAGATTACGGTGAAAATATTTGCCCACATCGCAACCAAACCAGACCGGATGATCATCCTTGATTGATGCAGCAGCCACTTCTTTCAAGCGTTTGGATGGGAGATTCAGATAACGAATAATTGAACCTTCTACTACATTTCCCAAATAATCGACTGTATAAATCTCATTGTATGATTTATCTGACATAGGGCAATTGATCAAGCAGACATAATCATTCAAATCCAAGCCAACATGTTCTTTATAAAACTGTTTCGGGTTCAACTTCTCAAAACGATGGAATTTTTTATCCTTGTCCCGTATTTGCCATTCAAACTTCTCTGGGGGAGAACCTAGGCAGATTGTCAACATTTGGTAAATGGTTCGCAGCATATCCTCTTTCATGACCCGGAGTTTTTTCGTATCAGCTCCTTTTTCATAAGCTACACGCAAATCTTTAGCAAAACCCCGTAGCTTCCGTGTAATCATCCTATTCATACGCATAGACTGGCTGGACTGAAAACTTTCAGGCATTTCTGTCTGCGGCAGTACACCGTATTTTTCTATCAGATTAACGAACATGTGCCATTGCCCGCCATCCTGGATCGGGTCAGTCAATAGATGCATTACTAGTCTTCCATCCAATGGTTCATCAGCAGTCTTAATGATATTTTCCAAAAAATAATTGGACTTTTCCAATTTGTCACAGAATATAAAGTAGTTCTGACTGAATTCGAATTTTTTCAAGTTATATTTTCGACCCAGGTAAATTCGAAACAGATTCAAACCCGCGAATCCCCAGCAGCGCCCGCTAGATTTCTGGTTAGTAACTTTCATCTGCCCGGTGACTATATCAGAAAAGGTGTGATCAATCCTGCGGAATGCTTCCCAGTCCATGGCCAGATCCATAACATCACCCCTTACAGCAGCATTGCGAGCCAATCTGACCTGTGGATTCGCATCGGTACTTTTACGGAATTCTGTTATGGTTTTAAGTAATATTTTTGAGCTCATGATTGTTCCTTCGTTAAATAGTGAATGTTAATAGTCCTAGAATGACAAGAATGAAATAACCAACCAATACGGCTGCTCCCTCATAATCCTTGGCAGTGCGCTGACCAAAAAAGAGCACTAGAAAATTTACCCCTGATACGATCAAGCCATACAATAGCCATTGAGAACATTTCCCTAGCAATAACATCGTTCCGCCAATACCACATAACAATCCCCCTGCCAATTCCAGCAGTGTGACAGCTGTTAACATAATAGGGACAGTGCCATTAAGGATGGTTTTACTGAAATGACCCGTAAGCCACTCAAGATTGCCTTTGCGATCGGTTATTTTATCCAAACCAGATTGAATCAAAGCAGTGGCAATAAATAACCCTATCAATACTTGCACAATAGTTAAAACTAAAATTTCACACCCAAAACATGTTATCATAATTATTTTCCTTTTCTTTTGTTATCTATTAATTGTTGAATTTTTTCCCGTATATGAGCTCTTAGTATATCAATATCCATAGATTTATATTGCTCAGCGGTCACTGGTTCTCCAAAACAGATAGTTAGTATGCCTGGGGATAACCGCCAGTCCGTTTTTTTCTTTGCTTCATAGGCTCCCATTAACGCCACAGGTACAATCGTAACACCCGTATTCAACGCAATGTGAAAAGGGCCTTTTTTAAACTCTCCAAGTTGGCCTGATAATGTCCTTGTTCCTTCAGGAGAAATAATAAATGAGATGCCCTTACGAATGGCTTCTTCAGCTTTATCTAAACTGTGGATTGCTTTTTTTAATTTGTCCCGCTTAATAGAAATTGCTCCATGGCGTTTAGCAAGAGTCCCCCAAATGGGGTAAGAAAACTGATATTCAGCTCCCACAGCAGTGATATAATGTTTTACAGCTCCACCTAACATAAAAGCATCCATCAATGATTCATGATTGAATAAATATAGGTATGGTTGACCATCCTTTTGAGGCCGCTGGCCTTCCACCCTGAGCCATTGTCCACCAGCAAACAACATTAATCTGCATATGATGTTGGCTACAGGATATAATTGAGTGGGTTTAAAAATAAAGGTTAAAAGAATATATATAAATGCTCCTAATACAAAAACCATAATTGCAAAGGGCCATAATATGATGGATATGATGGTTCTAAACATGCCAGCCTTGTTTATTTAGGATTGCAAACAATTTATGATTGGCTTTGGGAAATGGTAAATCCTTGATTTGGGCAGGTTTTATCCACTTATAAGGTTGTGTTGTATTCAAAGTACTGTTGTTTTTTGAAACACAATGAAATGATGTCATTTTAATTGAGAAATGACTGTAAATATGTTTTATACTTCCAATTTTTGACTGTACATCAACATCAAACCCACATTCTTCTTTTATCTCTCTGGTTAATGTTTGAACATGACTTTCGCCATTTTTCATTTTTCCTCCGGGGAATTCCCATAATCCGCCTAAATGATTTTTTTCATCACGTTGCAAAATTAATAATTTATCATTTTTCCATATGATGCCTGTTACCACATCATAATTTGGTATTTGTTTTTTCAATTTGGATGAAGGATAAATTTCAGGCGAATCAGTCTTTCTAGCCATGCAAGAATTTTCTAATGGACATTTATAACAATTAGCCTGATTCGGTTTACAAACTTGGCTACCTATATCCATTAGTGCCTGGTTTATATCTCCGGGCGAACCAAATTCCATCCACATCTGTACATGGTTTTTAATGATTTTCCTGTTATATGGAGATAATTTCTTTCGTTTTAGAAAGCGCGACATAACACGAATAATATTTCCATCAAGTGCTGGATGTGATTGATCGTGGGCAATTGATAAAACAGCAGCAGCGATATATTCTCCCACACCAGGCATTTTAATAAAAGAATCATAATCAGTAGGGATTTGTCCCTCATGTTCCTTCATGATATTAGTTGCTGCCTTTTTAAAATTCCTGCAGCGATTATAATAACCAAGCCCTTCCCAAGATTTTAACAAAATGGTTTCATTCGCTTCAGCTACGTTTTTTAAAGTTGGATATTTATCAAGCCATTTCATGTAATAAGGTATAACTGTTTCAACTTGTGTCTGTTGGAGCATTATTTCTGATAACCATATTTTATAGGGATCTTTTGTATGTCTCCATGGCAGGTCTCTCTGATATTTGCTATACCATTTGAGAAGTTGTTTTGATATTNTATTTGTATTATACAATTTATTCCTGTNTAAGCAGNATTTTAGAAAGTGTCCAGTGAAAAGAGGATAATATTTCTTTTACTTCATCTCTGTCTTCTATTGCTATTGAGGCATAAACAGTATCCCCAAAAAAATCTATGCGCTCTTCGATTTGCTCCTGGATTACTTGTCCTTTATTGGTAAGTCTTAATATAGTTATACGTCTGTCATATCTGTCTTTCGTTTTTTCCGTCCAATCTCGCTTAATAAGTACATCCACTAATCGTGTGAGGGTACTATTATCTACACCCAGTTGCTGGGCCATGGAAGTCATATCAATACCGTCATCAGGGATACAGGAAATAAGCAATATCTGCGGAAGGGTCAGTTCTCCATCAACTATTTTTAACCTGAATAGCCGTTGAAGGTCAAGAAGGAATAATTTAAGAAGTTCACCGAATTCCATACTTGTATATTACAAATATTATCGATGTAAAAGCAATATCAGCTTATTTTTACTCCATTTTGTATGGGTTTATCCAAATCCAATAATATAATACCATTTTCATTCCCATCGGTGCCAAGGACTAGGGCTTCTGAAGTGAGGGAGGCAATCTTTTTTGGTGGAAAGTTCACTACGGCAACTACTTGCCTATTCAACAAATCAGCAGGTAAATAATTATCGGTCACTTGGGCACTGGATTGTTTTATACCGAAACCACCAAAATCAATTTTCAGTTTATAGGCAGGTTTTTTTGCTTCCGGGAATTCGTCAACAGTAACGATTGTGCCCACCCGCAATTCAATTTTTTTAAAATCATCAATACTGATCATGGTGCTATTTTAGATATTTATCAAACCAGTCTACAATGAATTTAAGGCGGGCTTCACGGCGATCGGGGCGACCGTGACGAGATAATCCGTGTGGTTCTTCGGGGAAACGGACATATTCTACGTCCCGCTTTAAATATTTCAGAGCCATAAACATTTGATCCCCCTGTTCAATATTACAACGCAAATCCAATTCACTNTGAATGATGAGTAGGGGGGTAATGCATTTGTCGATGTAAGTCATGGGTGACCATTTCAGATACGACTCCCGGTTTTCCCAGGGAGCACCNCCAAATTCCCAGGACATATCCCAGCCCACGTCAGAATTCCCGAACATGCTGGATAAATCGGAAACGCANCGCTGTGTTACAGCTGCTTTAAATCGATCTGTATGAGTTACCACCCAATTGGTCATGTAACCTCCATAGCTGCCACCGGTCACACCCAGTCTCTTACTGTCTATATAACCCAATGAAACAGCATAATCAACCGCCGCCATCAGGTCACCCATGGCTGGCTCTGCCCATTTTCCCTCAATAGCTTTGGCGAATTTTTCTCCATAACCCTGGCTGCCCCGAGGGTTGGTATACATAACCACATACCCCGCTTGAGCCAATACATACATTTCATGGTAGAAGGTGCGGCCATACTGACAACGGGGACCGCCATGAATATTCAGAATAAAGGGGTATTTCTTTTTTGGATTGAAATTCGGTGGTTTTACGATCCAGCCCATTAATTTCTGGCGGCCATTATTAAATTCAATTTCTTTTGCGACTGAATAAATTTTACTGTTTATATACTTTCGGTTTAAATGAGTTATTTGTTTTGTAACTCCGTTGNTCAGGTTAAGCGTAAACAACTCATCGGGTGATTCCAGGCTGGCGCCATTATACGCCAGCGCTAAACGTGCTGCATCTGCAGACCAAGTACAGGCTACAGTATTATTTTCAGTAATGATTTTTACTTGACCGGTTTCAAGACCTGCTTCCACAATATGTTGGCGGCCGCCACTGGAAATACCGTAAAATATCTTATTCCCTTCAGGATTCCAAATAGGGGAGGTTGATAGAAAAGAGGGTGTTATATCTCCCAATGTAATAGTTCCGGCCGTGCGGTCTAAATTTTTTCCATGTACTTGATGATTCTTTCCTATAATACTTACAGTGTTCAAAACAGCATTAACAACACCCCAGCCTTTATAGGGTTGGTCGTGTCCAATATAGGCCAGTGTTTTACCATCCGGTGAATATGACAGACCGCCTTCTTTTGGCCCGTCTGGAGTATTAACAGTTATTACTTTATTATCATTCACTGACACACGATAAATTTCCTGTTCTTCAGTCCGAAAACGCCATCCTTCATGACGAAATGAAATAAAAGCGATTTCTTTACCGTCTGGGGACCAGCAGGGTAACATATCATCATAATCACCACTTACCAATTGTTTTGCTGCACCCGATTTCGTATTAGCNCTCCAGACGTGTGTATTTTCACTGTCGAAAAAGCCCTGNCCATCTAGGCGGTACCATATTTCTTTAATATGCCGATAAACTGGCGTTTCTGCCTTTCCCTTTTTATCTACTTTTACTTCTTTACCCAATGGATGAAACAAGAATAATATTTTTTTNCCATCAGGTGACCATTTTATATCGCTGACGGATCCTCTTGGCAATTTTGTAAGTGGCCGTGCTTCACCACCATCCATTGGCAACAGCCATATTTGACTGGCAGTTTCCCGCTTACTAATAAAAGCGATGGTATTACCATCTAGCGACCAGATAGGGGAATGATCATTACGTTGACCAAATGTTAATTGTTTTAAACTGCGGCCGTTTGATCCAGTCGCGTACAAATTAGTATAATATGTATTAGCTTTCTTATCCATGCGTTCCACAGTGTACACAACCTGCTTGCCATCAGGGCNTAAGCTGGGTTCCAATGGAATCCTAAACTTATAAATGTCATCTATGCGGATGGGTTGTTTCTCGGGCAAAATTATACTTATTCCTTCTCGGGCAGCGACCATAGTAAATTACAATGATCAGCAAATAATTTTAACATTTCCTGTATATCATTTTCATCATAAAGTCCGTGGCCAATGGGTGCTTTATGATCCATATCGATTGTTTTAATATGATACCACTGTCCAGGAATCAGTAATTCATCTGTACGATATTCAGCGATGGGATCGGCTCCGTTCAAACCGCTGGTAGGACCGAATTGCGAAATAGTATTTACTATACCATCATTTTCAAACCATGTNGAATCAGTAGCGGAACCATCAGTCCAATAGGCCTTATTACGACCCATGATCCTAGCATTGGCTCGTAAAATTAAACTCATGGTTTCGTTGGGGACATAAAATCCGCTGGCACTGTCCAAGTGCGTGTTGGAAGTAGAATAAGAAAAATAATAGATACTGGAATTTGACGGCGCAATCGTATTCAATTCACGAGCTCCTTCCAAGCTCACATCCCAGGCAGACATATTTTTGGTGCCCCAGGCCTTGTGTTCACGCATACGTCTGAAATATGCCGCCCACGTTTCATCTTCTTTTTTCTCAAAACCCCATTGCTGGAGGTCAAAATCATAAAAATTATTTCCAACTACGGCAGCAACACCAATGAAGTCCTGTAAAATTGGAATCCCTTTTGTAATAATATCTGAAAGGGTGGAACCATCGTGGGGAGTGGAAATTGAGGTAATGGAGCAGACCCATCCAGCATGTGCATAACCCATTAACAGGTTCTTTTCAGAAATAGTTTCATACTCATCTTGGTAAATTACATTTTCCAATAAATACTGCAGCATACGTGCCGTTTGACCGCCCATGCTGTGTCCGATAATGTGTATCGGATGATCATGGTCCCATTGGGGGTATAATCCGGAAAAAATTTTCTCTGAGGGTTTTTGTTCTAGTCCGTATTGTTTTGTATGACCTAATCCATAATCTACTTGACCACCTTTNATTTGATAAAATAATTCTACAGCACGGTCCCAGTTAGATGATACTGGACCTACTGATGCTGTATATACTTCAAAACCTTTATTACGTAGGTAGCCCTCAAAATCATTTTTTCCACCCCAATATTTATAACCAGACATTTCATCTGATCCCCAACCCATGAAGCCATGAACAAGTACTATAGGATATTTATTATCAGCAATAAGATGGGGGAGCAGGATCAAAAATAATAACATCCTGCGCAGTAGAGCACTAAATGGCAAGGTCATTTAATCAGTATAAAAATATCCAAAGACGATCATCATTTCATCTTCGCTCAATAAACCAAATGTCAGTGTTTCATTCGTCCAGTTATCGTAAGTCGCGATTAGCCGCAGGCCCTCACCGGCTTCAAGAGTTAGCGGCGGATCCAGCTCAAGTATGGGCGGATGCTCCCAATCATAAGCAATATAGATCAATTCCCCATCACGGCTACCGCCGACAATTTCCACTGCAAATTCCAGATTGTGTTCGTGGGCATGGGATAAAAGCTGAATGATATGAGTCCGTTGATTAAATGTGAAGGTTCTTTCAAGTGTAGTAATCTCGTTGGGCGGTAATTCAAATTCATTATGATTAAGTGTTAAAATTTCTACTACATGTTCCACTTCTGACGGATCAACCATATGGATATTTGTATACACTTCACCAGTCAATACTTCATCAGAGCGATTTATATAATGTGAATTAAGATCTAANCCTTTATCTGCATCGATCTTCAATGCCATCCCGAGTGGGAAAGCTCTACTTATATAAGGCCATTGGGTTCCAGTAAAGAAATCGTGGAAATACATCACTGTTAGATTATCAATAATATATTGGCCATTTGCATCACGAAGATCTCTATATACTCCTGACTCAGGAATTAGAATATCTGGCATGATGTTTTGAAATGTATACATAATAAAATGGTGGCTACCAGGGCGCATGGTTATTTCTACTTTATTCACATAAATATCACCGCTGGTATCAAGATCTGTAAAATATAGGAATTCCCTTTCATAATGGGGCTGAACATCGAAAGGGCCCAAATGTATTTGTAATCCTGTTACAGGTGGAGTCAAAGCTGCAAATTCAATTTCTTCAAAACGAGTAGTATCAGAAAATAATGTACTATCAGCCACTACACCTGTTTCTAGAGCTCCGGCAATAATCCATTGCCTAATAAATTCCAGTTGACCATTTGTTAAATAGGGCAGACCCAGCGGCATCAAGGAACCATAATTGGGATGATCACCATAATAATGTTCTTTATCGGGAGCATTGATTTTCTCCCATAAATAGCTTTTGTATAGACTGCTTAAACCATCAGTCCCCACTCTTTCAAGGCCGTCGTTCAACGCCGCCTGATTATCCACGGGTTGATTTGTAAGCTGTTCATAAGCTACATCAGGAGTAAGTATTAAATTCGATTGATTGGCAAAGGATGTCCCTACCATATGGCATTCCACACAGTTGGGCGTAAATATATCTTCCTGGATAATTTTCCAAGTATCCCGGCCCGTAGATAATGATTCGTCATTACTTTTGGCGGATTCCTCTTCACAACAAATAAATAAGATAGCTGGAAGAATAAATATTATTTTAATCATCTTCATAAGCAGGTGAGCATAAATATTTTAAGCCGCTTTTACAAGTGCAATGTGGTAAAAAAACAAAACCCTCAAATAACACGAGGGTTTTGTTTTGACAAGTGTTAGATAATATGTGTTAAACGCAACAGGTCTTGATCAAGGCAGCGCAGACTTGATAGGGGTCCATGTTGGCAGACGGACGGCGATCTTCCAAATAACCGTGGCCGTCTTTAACTGTAGCCATAGGAATACGGATGGAAGCACCACGGTCGCTAACGCCATAACGAAACTCGTGAATCGAACATGTTTCATGAAGGCCGGTTAAGCGTTCTTCATTATGAGCGCCATAAACAGCAATATGTTCTTCATGTTTATCACCCAGGGCTTCGCAGGCGGCTTCAATTACTTTCATTCCGCCGTTCTCGCGCATGGACTTTGTACTAAAATTGGTATGAGCACCAGCACCATTCCAATCACCCTTAACAGGTTTAGGGTGCAAGGTGGCATTTACACCATATTCTTCTGAAATACGATAAAGCAACCAGCGAGAAAGCCACAATTGGTCTCCGGCATCTGTTGCGCCTACAGGCCCCACCTGGAATTCCCATTGCCCCGGCATAACTTCAGCGTTGATACCTGAAAATGNTATTCCAGCTTCCAGGCAAGCTTCCATATGATCTTCAACNATATCACGGCCAAATACTTCATCGGCACCTACTCCGCAGTAAAAGGGACCTTGTGGAGCTGGGTATCCACCTTCGGGCCAACCCAANGGCGAGCGTCCCACGAAAAATGTGTATTCCTGCTCAATACCAAACCAGGGCTCATGTTCTTTATATTGTTCAGCTACTTCAACCAAATGTGCTCGGGTATTAGATTCATGGACAGATCCATCTGGTAGCCGTACTTCGTTCANTACTAGGATGTCATCNCCGCCGCGGATAGGGTCTTTTACATAATACACCGGCTNNAGCATACAATCGCTGTCGTGACCTTCCGCCTGCATGGTGCTGGATCCGTCAAAACCCCANTCTGGAATATCATTTAATCGATTAACAGNCCCATCGATAATTTTTGTTTTGGAACGCAATTTGGCAGTTGGTTTATGGCCGTCGATCCAAATGTATTCAGCTTTTATTTTTTCCATATTTTTTTCCTTTTGGATACCTTTGAGTTATGTGTTATTTAAANAAGTTAAATCCAATTTAAANCCTTCCTTATACGTGCTCATTATAACAGAAGTATGAGTCCTGATCACGCCTGGCCAGGATTGAATATCACGGAGCAGTTTTTCAAGCTCCGAAGAATTGCGCACACGNACTTTCAACATGTGGCTGCCGTCTCCTGTAACAGAATGACACTCCAGTACTGCCGGATGTNTGATAGATTTCTGGATAATTTCTTCGTAGTGCTCCGAGGACGAACTGACGACTGCAATATATGCAGCAAGATCAAAACCCAGTTCTTTGGCATTCAATTTTGCCGTGTATGATTCTACAGTTCCATTATCTTTCAATTTCTTTATTCGTTCTGTCNCTGCCGAAATGGACATTTTTACAAGATCAGCAATTTCACTGGCTGTTGTCCGTGAATTTTGTTGTAATGTAGAAAGGATTTGATAATCTTTTGTGTCAAACATTNACCGTAAATTATAATGTATATTGAACTATAAACAATAAATATTAAATAATTAATCAAGTTATACTTAAATANTTTAGTTATTTTGTGNATAATACCGTATAATACTTAATAATAAAACCCCCATTGCAAAAGCATTCTCAGGGCAAAATTTTCTTCTCCNCGAACGGGATGTGAAACCCAGATAGGGAAGTATAATCCAATTTCCATCATTGTTTGGGACTCCAAGCCAAAGCCAGCTGTAATATAGAGCCGATCACTTTTATTTAAATGATCAATCCGATCTGGCAATGTCCCTTCATCATCGCTGATCACTATGCCGTCCATGTACACCATGGGCCACGCCGCTGTATTAGTTTCCCAGCCGATACTAAAACCACTACTGAAAATATTATCCTGCCATTCTTTCTCATCAGTAGCTACACCCCGAAAAAGCGGAATGCGTCCTTCACGCTGCTGCCAAACTTTTGGAACATACAATAATCTATAAGCAAGCTCATCACCTTCACGCTCATCCCAAACAAATCCGGTTTCACCATGCAGGCGAATGATATATCCTTCAATTTTATGTGTTTCCACATCGGCAGAAATTCCAAAATTGTAAAACGATTCTTCTTCCTGAAAGCCGCCAAGTAAATGCGTTTCCATAAGATAGCGCTGTTCAGTTGTATATGAAAAAATGGTCCATTTCCCTTTCAATTTCACACTTCGCCCAACAACCCACCAGTCACCTGATTTAGTATATTCGGTGCTGGAAAGAGTTGTTGTTAAACGAGAGTAATAGGATTCGCCGTGTGCCGCTAAATATTTTGGTTTCCCCATGTAATTATAAAATGAAATTTTTGTCCATTTTTTAGGATACTCAACTCCAGTCTCGAGTTCCCAATAGGTATTAGCTGTCGACTTCAAGGGTGTTCTATAATTGATTCTTCCTCCCCAATTATTTTTAGGTACACCTGTTGAAAATGTAACTTCCAGATCAAACAGGTTTTGATAGAACGCCGGCATAATTGGCATCAGGTTTATACCCAATCCCCCAGAAAATTTTACACCTGTACGCCAATTACCACGCCAATCTCTCTTAATTCTGGGTCTGTAATAGACTTTATATGTCTCCCAGCTTGGTAATCCATAATCAGGCTGCAGCAATATCCGTCGCGGCCAGCGGTTATTAAATCGGTTATCATCAAATAGTCGTTTGTAGGGATCCAGCTCTATTGACACNAAAGGAGATGAGGTGTTTAATTCGATTATATTGCTCGCATTGATATCAACCTGTGTCAACAAGGTGCTGTCACCATATTCAGTTATAAGCAAAACATCAACGGGTATGATCCAGCTGCCTTCAAACGATGTAGTAATTTTATTACTCCATTNTTTATTTTTATTATACTGGCTTTCAACGTCCTTTATCTCAACGTCAGACCGCAGATTTGTTGTTAGGGCCAATCTAAAATTATCTGCTATTTTATTTTTTGTATGTTGATTAATTGTTTGAATAAAATCTTCTGTACTAGCTGTTTTTCCTTTAAACAGCATACAATAATCATACATAATTTTATTCATAATTGAATCACCAACCGTCGCCTGTAACATCTGCATAGCATGGCTGCCCACAATATATTTGCTGTAAATATTAGCAGCTGTTTCCCAATTTATTTGTTTGCCGGACTGATAAACAGGTGGGAGTGATTTTTCGCCAATGACATCCATCAAGAACCGTGTCCAATCTTCCATATCCATTGCTTTTATATCTGACCAAATGTTCAAATCAGGAATTGTTTCAGTAAATGTAAACGGATCCGGTTTCCCCTTTTGAGTCTGGGCAAAAAGCCAGCTAGCATATTCAGCGAAAGATTCATTTAGCCAGGTTTCGGTATACGCATCGGTCTGTATTGAATGGCCAAACCATTGATGTGCTAATTCGTGATCTAACACATGTTCATCATCAATATTGTTATGGAAAATCATATAATTGTTTGCTGTAATAACTCTTGTACCAATAGAATATCCGCTNCTGATGACCAGTTTATCCATTAAAGCATTTCCAAATTGTTCTTCATAAAAAGGTATTAATTTTTCTAATCGCTCTTCAACTTTTTGGATACGTTTAGATTGCACTGCCGGGGTAATAATTTCAATTTGAATTCCGCTAATCTCAGACGTGGTTTTTTGCATTCCTTGAACAAAAATAGCGCTGAATGATAATGAATAGTCGTCCTTAATAATATATTTGATATGCCCAGTTTCCAGTACAGCTTGTTTTAAAATTTTTCCCGATGCACCGACCAAAAAGTCCGCNGGCGCAATTAAATTAATATTATATTTAGCAAAATTTGTATAAGGTTTTATTGAATTACGATATACATCAGACCGCCAGCCGTTTGCATAGTAATATTCAAGTACTGGATAGAAATGTATCGCATTGTACGTGGTCGTATCTTTCCTAGCACCGTGAGCAGGTAATTGGGGGTTGCTAACTGCGGAAAAATATGTTTTAAAAGGAATATCAATAATTACTGTTTCGCCGGGAAGGACCGAGGGGAATAATCCTATTTTCATAACCAAACTATCCTGTCCGCTAACACGCGCTGAATGAGAACAACGCACAGCAGATATTTTAGTTAATGACTTTTGTTTCGAATCATAATTGCCGGCGNTGTGAAAAAATAATTCTTTTAATTCATCTTGAGTATTATTGACAATTCGAACATGATTTACACCTTCTATAAACCCATCTGATTGATTTGTACGCGGATGAAAATAGATATCAAGGTTGTAATATATATCAAGTCTATTGGCCGGTAAGCAGATTGGTAAGAGAAAACTCCCTATAATAATTTTTGATCTAATACAGTCAAACACGCATTAAAATTTAATACCCACGGCCAGCCCGGAAATCCAGCNGCTAGGACCATAGGAATACACCCCTGTTTCAAAATTATATGTTTCATATGCCCATACCACACCAAGCCCCGTGTCTGCAAAGAAATCTCTGGCAAGGCTTTGTCCTGTCGATTGCTTAAATCGGTTTGTGGTCGTTCCCAGTTTTAATTGTAATTGATAGGGCAACGTAAATACAGCCCCTAATCGTATTTCAGGCGTNACAGCATTTAATCTATTACAAATATCTATAGAGAGATTCAATGGCAAATAAGCAAGAATTTTTGATACCGAAACAACTATTGCTGTCGGCAGTTTTTCTTCTGTATCAGAATATTTTTTTATAATTGAACCAGTATTAATTAAACTAACTCCTAATTTTGAATTCAGCTTTTTGGAATTCACTATAGCCCCCACGGAAAAGGTTAACAATGCCGCTTGTTTATCTTCAAGAGAACTTATAAAGAGCCCTGCGCTTGCACCCCACGATAATGGCCACCTTGTAGAATGTCCTGCTGCAGCCCAATTCAGCCATGTATCTGATGCGGAAAAATTTTCTGTTTCTTGATTCAATTCATCCCGGCCTTCAAATAAACCATAGTTTATTTGGCGGAATCCATAGACCGTTACAGACTGTTTACCGGGTAAAGATAAGTGGAGAGATTGAGCTGTAATATCAGCAGGATATGAAACAAAACTGACCTCAAATAGTCTCGGCAATGTCCATAAGGCAGCTGGGTTAGCTATATCAGCAGTAACGTTTGTTACGGTACCCCCAGCACCAGTTAGCGACATACGGTGTGGATGATACCAGTTTTCAAGACCTGGAAATGTGGCCTCTGCTATTAACAGATTCAATAATAAGNTAAATGTAATAGCTTTCATAAAACAGAAACAGGATTAACATCAATTAATACTTTTACGCTTGACGGCAATTTATTTAAAAGTCCTACTTTCAAGTGATCTTGCAAAAAAGAATGGAGTTTTTCACCGTTGGTATCGTGCGTTTTGTCAGATTTAAGCATAATATGCATACGATATTTCCCCCGCAACCGTTCCCGATAACAATTGGCTGGTCCTAATATATCTAATCCTTTTGGGGAAGGACTTAATTTTTTTCTTATTTTGTCAGCATGAGTCGTAACAAGTTCTTTTTTTATACCTTCTATTTCTAAACGGATCATCCATGAAAATGGTGAATAATTAAGTTCTTGTCTTTCACTTAAGGCAATATTGTAATATGTTTTTTGATCCAGTCTGGCAGCATGTATTAATACGGGGTTATCAGGATTATATGTTTGAATGATTACTTCTCCCGGCTTTCTTCTCCCAGATCGGCCCGCTGTCTGGTATAGAAGTTGGAATACTTTTTCTCCAGAACGAAAGTCAGGCAAAAAGAGCCCTGTATCACCATTAATGATACCTACTAGCGTTACATTATCAAAATCTAACCCCTTGGCAATCATTTGTGTACCGATTAATACATGAATTTCCCCCGCGGCAAATTTTTCCAATATCTTTGTCAAAGCGGGGATATTGCGTGCAGTATCATAGTCAATTCTTGCAATTTTAATATCCGGGTATTGTTCCTGAATAACATCTTCAACTTTTTGTGTACCAATCCCAAGGAGTTTCAGATTGATACTGGCACATTTGTGACAGGCAATCGTTATATCACTTGTTTCATAACCACAAAAATGGCATTTCAGCAATCGCTCATGGCTGTGGTATGTTAATGCAATTTTACATTGCACACATGTTTCAACATGACCACAATCTCCACATCTCAAAATTGGAGCGAAGCCCCGTCTGTTTTGCAACAGCATTACTTGTTCACCTTTAGCAAATTTNCTTTCCATTATTTTCTGAAGCTTGCTGGAAATTACTTGCTGAAACTTACCCGTTTCTTCCTGCTCCTTGATCATATCAACAATGTGAACCTGGGGATAGGGGGCACCACCGTATCTTTCATTTAATCTTAAATAGGAATACTTCCCCTGAATATGATTATAATAGCTTTCCAAGCTGGGNGTGGCACTGGACATGATAACCACTGCATCATTCAGTTTGCCGCGCATCAAGGCAACATCGCGGGCATGATATCTTGGTGCCGGGGATTCTTGCTTGAAAGAATATTCCTGTTCTTCATCAATAATTATTACACCAAGGTTTTTTAAAGGAGCAAATACAGCGCTTCTAGCTCCTATGGTAACGTTAAATTGTCCTGCGCAAATTTGTTTCCACGTCCANGCTCGAGCAGCATGAGATAGTCTCGAATGCCACAAAGCAACTTGATCCCCAAAAACAGACCTGAATCGTCCTGCTATTTGTGGTGTTAATGATATTTCTGGAAGCAGCAATATTGCAGTTTTATTCATTTCTAATGCCTGACGCACAATTTCAATATATATTTCTGTTTTACCGCTTCCTGTAACACCATGAAGTAATGTTGGACTAAATTTTCCAGAATTCAATTTTTTACTTAACTCATCTAATATCTGTTTTTGCTTATTCGTGAATGTTATTTTTTTATGAATCTTTGAAAATGTAAACCCTGTTACATCGGGCAGATTCGTTACTTCATCTAGATCAACAAAACCTTTAGCAAACAACGTTTTGCAAACTGCATTAGGACTGCTCACCATATGTTTGAGCTCTGCAATTGGAATCGCCCCTTCTTGAACAGACAGATACTGTAATACTTTTGCTTGAACAGGTGCTCTTTTTTGTAACCGCTCATAATTATCACCAAATGATTTATAAACAACGAGGCTGGTCGTGGGTGGTGTATATTTTGTAGAGAGTTTTGCAGGCAAGACTGTTTTTACAACTTGCCCAAGAGGTGTAAAATAATATGAACTCATCCATTGTACCAGTTGCCACAATTTGTTATCCATCACTGGTTGAAGGTCTACAAGTTCCTTTACATACTTGTGCGTGCCAGAANAATCTGATTCAGCAGATTTAGCAACAACAATACCAGTAACCAGGCGCTTTCCCAATGGTGCTTTGATGCGTATTCCTACATGAATCTGATCAATAAATTCTTTCGGGATACGGTAAGTAAACTGTGTATAGCTGGAGATAGGAAAGGCAACTTCTACAAACATAATCATTGAAAATAGATGCAGTTAAAACATCCGGCAAGAATTCTTTATATAAATAATAACCCCTGGCTTTTCTGCTGGGAGCTATAAAGTGGTTTTGAGTATTTAGACCTATGCTTTTATTACATATATTTTAAGTTCAGGTTTCATATTTGCAGAAACACGTACCGGGATATGAAAAATACCCAATGCTTTAATTGATTCTTTAAGCTCGATGCGGTGGCGTTCAATTGTGATTCCTTTTTCTTCCAGTTTTTTTTGGATATCATTAGTAGTCACAGCACCAAACATTTTTTCTTCTTCACCTGTCTGCACTTCAAATGTCATTTCCATATCTTTCAGTAGATTTGAAAGTTCAAGATTTATTTTCTCATCGTGTTCGCGACGTTTATAAGCATTACGTTTGCGTTCATCAGCAATCGCCAGATTACGTTTTGATGCGCGCAAAGCCAGTCCTCTTGGGAACAGAAAATTCCGGGCAAAGCCCGGTTTTACATTTACTATATCACCGGCTGTACCTAAGGTATCTACATCTTGGAGTAATATTATATCCATTGTTTAAGTCCTTATTGTTTATAAATAGTTCAACCGTCGCCTAAATTTGTATAAGGCATCAAAGCAATGTTTCTTGCTCTTTTTATCGCCCGAATTAATTTCCGATGCATTTTTGCGCTAGTGCCCGTAACGCGTCTGGGCATAATCTTGCCCTGTTCCGTTACGAAGCGGCGCAGCAGTTTAACATCCTTATAATCAATCTCTGTTATTGCATTTTCTTTAAAATAACAAAACTTTTTACGACTTACAAATGCCATAAATTCCTCGCTTATCTATTATACTGAAGTTTCTTCTTCAGCGGTTTCAGACGCTTCATCTGTGTCCTCAAATTTTTCTTCAACGGGTGCTTTGGGAGTTTCCTCTGGAATTTCCCGCATGTTTTTTACTTGGAATTCTTGTTCAATTCTTTCGGTGCTTTCATCCAGAAAGTCGTTTTCAATCACTTCTGGTTTTGCATCAAGACGTACATTTTGAAAACGCAATACTGAATTGTTCAATTTCATAAAACTATCAAAATCGCCCAAAGCAGTCTGGTCTTCTGTTTCGAACTGAAAGAGTACATATGTCCCATATTTATGCTTGTCAATGGGGTAGGCCAACCGTTTTTTCCCCCAAACACTGTGGGCAATCACCTGGCTGAATTTGCTAACCTGTTCATCAACATCCTTCATAATACTCTCAACTCTTTCCTTTTCATAATCCGGGTTAAGAATATATAGTGTTTCATAATATCGCATAGATTCTCCTCAAACCTATAATGTCAAAAGTGGGGCAATGACTAATGACACCACTGACATTAACTTAATTAATATATTTAACGATGGACCGGATGTATCNTTAAAAGGATCACCAACTGTATCGCCAACTACAGCAGCTTTGTGTGCATCCGAATTTTTATGGTATTTTTCACCATCAATTTCAATTCCTTCTTCAATCATTTTCTTGGCATTATCCCAGGCACCACCGGCATTGGATTGAAATATCGCCATAAGTACACCACAAACTGTAACACCCGCTAAAAGTCCTCCTAAAGTTTCAGGACCAAAAACAAATCCAACCAAAACAGGTGAAGTAACTGCAAGTATGCCCGGCAACACCATCTCTTTAATTGCTGACTGTGTAGAAATTTCAACACAGCGGCCGTATTCAGCTTTCGTCAATCCCAATTCATACGCAGCTTTATCTTCATCAGACCAAGTAGATTCATCGCCATTTTTCATTATATCTAACGCAGCCTTTAATTCCGGGATATCTCTAAATTGACGACGAACTTCTTCAATCATAGCCATTGCCGCACGTCCTACCGCATTCATTGCCAATGAAGAAAATAAGAATGGCAACATACCGCCAACAAATAAACCAGCCATTACCATTGGATTAGAAATATCAATACTATCAATACCAGTTTGAACCATGAAAGCAGCAAACAGAGCCAATGCTGTTAAAGCAGCCGAACCAATGGCAAATCCTTTACCAATTGCAGCTGTAGTGTTACCAACAGCATCAAGTTTATCAGTACGTCTACGTACTTCTTCAGGNAGTCCAGCCATCTCAGCGATACCACCTGCATTATCAGAAATAGGACCATACGCATCTACAGCCAGCTGAATTCCCGTATTTGCCAGCATGCCTAATGCAGCCAATGCAATGCCATATAGACCAGCAAAATGATGTGCGCCCATTATTGCGGTGGCTAAAATTAATATTGGTATAGCTGTGGATTGCATACCTACACCTAAGCCAGCAATAATATTTGTGGCAGGACCTGTTAAAGATTGTTTTGTAATAGATAAAACTGGTGATGTTCCTGTNCCGGTGTAGTGCTCAGTAATAAGTCCTATTCCCAATCCAGCAAACAAACCTATAACGGTTGCCCAGAATACACCCATGTTGGTAAACGTGTGTCCGCCCTGTACAAATTCGGATGGTAGAATATTTTGAATCAAAAAATAGATAACCACAATCATAATAAAGGAACTTCCAAACTCTCCCTTATTTAGAGCTTTTTGAGGATCACCACCTTCCTTTACAGAAACCATGAATGTGCCCGTGATTGAAACTAAAATTCCAGCTGCTGCAATATATAAAGGTAGTAATACAAAATTTAATCCCATAACCGCACCTAATACCATTGAGCCAATAATTGCCCCCACATAGGATTCAAAGAGGTCGGCACCCATACCGGCAACATCACCTACATTATCACCCACATTATCAGCAATGGTGGCAGGATTTAAGGGATGGTCTTCAGGAATTCCTGCTTCCACTTTTCCTACCAAATCAGCGCCCACATCAGCAGCTTTCGTGTAAATGCCTCCACCCACACGGGCAAACAAAGCAATGGAAGAAGCACCTAAAGAAAAACCAGTAAGAATGTCTAAAACACGCTTCAATTCAGTTTCATTAGANACTCCATAATGATAAGAATATATTGTGTATAAACCAGCCAGCCCAAGAACACCAAGCCCAACCACGCTTAAACCCATAACTGAACCGCCCGTGAAAGCCACTTTTAATGCAGAAGCCAGTCCGGTTTGGGCTGCGTTTGTTGTTCGGTTATTGGCTTTGGTAGCCACTCTCATTCCAAGAAAACCAGCTAAACCACTTGCAAAGGCACCTACAATAAATGATACAGCTATCATCTCGGTCCCTTCACCTTTTAATGAATAACCTACAAATAGTACTATAGCAACCGTCACCACAAAAACACCCAAAATTCTATATTCAGCTTTTAGAAAAGCCATAGCGCCATCAGCTATGTTTGCGCCAATTTGTTTCATCCTGTCNGATCCTTCATCCTGGCTATTAATCCAGTTTGTTTTCCAGAATGCATATAACATTGCCACAATAGCAGCACCAATTACATAANACAAATTATTCATTTATACCTGTTTTTTTGTTTTTTCATTAAATTGATTCATCGTTTTTTGCAAACCGTAATCCAAAATGGATTCTACTGCATCGGCAACTGTCTTGACCATGTCATCAGCATCTAGCTGATCATTTTTTTTAAATGGTTTAAGTACATACTTTTCTGCAGGACGTTTATGATCGGCGGCTGCAANGCCAAAGCGCAAGCGCGGAAACCCTGTATGCCCTAAATGATATATAATAGATTCCATCCCCCGATGGCAGCCGTCGCCGCCCTTGAGTCGTAGCCGCATAGAACCCAAGGGTAAATCCACATCGTCAACAATAACATTTAAATCAGCAAGGTCAATATTCCATTCCTGTAATACATACTTCACTGCAACACCACTGGCATTCATACCTGTTGTGGGTTTGACCAAAAGAACGTCTCTGTCAGTGGTTTCAGTATACACAAATGATCCTTTACCCGGCTGGAACTGCACTGACCAGCGCCTGGCCAATTCATTTATCACCCAGAATCCGGCGTTGTGCTTGGTATTGGCGAATTCTGGACCGGGGTTTCCAAGACCTATAAATGCTTTCATGATTATTCAGTACTTTCTTCCGCAATATCTCCACCTTCAGTTTTCCTTTCGCTATCACTTTCTTCGCCTTCTTCGCCTTCTTCGCCTTCTTCGCCTTCTTCGCCTTCTTCGCCTTCTTCGAGCTCAACCACAGGTTCTTCTTCTTCTTTAGGAGGCGTTATTGTGGCGATAACTTGTTCTTCATCTGTGATTATGGTGATATCACCCGAAACTGTGATATCCGCTACGGAAAGACTGCTATTCATTTCTAATTCTGTAGTGTCAAGAGCAATAAATTCCGGAACATCAGTTGGTAAACATTCAATGTCGATGCTGGTAAGGATTTGAGAAAGCACACCACCTTCCTCTACACCTACTGCTTCACCTTCCAAATGAATGGGCACTGCAATAGTTATTTTAACATCGCGGCGGACACGCATAAGATCTACATGTAAAACACTTTCATTTACCGGATGAAATTGAATCTCTTTGATCATGACATATTGTGTATCGCCTTCCACCTCTACCTCGAAAATGTGATGACCAGAATGCAGGGCGTGATATAAATTTTTTGAGTCCAGGATCAGGTTAATATTGTCCGTTTCTTTATAATAATAGTTTGCGGGAACCTTGCCATTGCGGCGCAGAAATTTATTTGCAGCACTACCAATGCTTTCCCTTTTTTCAACAACTAACTGATAATAATCTGCCATTTTTTTCTCCGATTAAAATTCGAACAGTGAACTCACAGATTCACCTTCATGAATGCGATTGATTGCTTCGGCAAAAATGTTAGAAACTGTAACAATTTTCATTTTATCAAATATTTTATCTTTTGGTATATTGACTGTATCCGTCACAATCAGCTTACTGATTGCTGAATCTTTGATCCTTTCCACTGCAGGCCCTGATAATAGCGCATGTGTAGCAATAGCTGTGACTGAATTTGCACCGTTTTTCATAGCCGCTTCTGTGGCATTCACCAATGTTCCTGCCGTATCAATCATATCATCTATGATGAGGACATCTTTCCCATCCAACTCGCCAATGAGATGCATGACTTCTGCCTTATTTGGAGCATAGCGGCGTTTATCAATTAAAGCAAAGTACATGCTCAACCGCTTTGCATAGGCCTGACTCATGGGCACCGAGCCCACATCCGGAGCAAGGACAACTGAATTCCCGGGATCTAATCCTAACGCTTTAATCTTATCCATCAAGACCATACGGCTGTAAAGATGATCAAAAGGTATATTTGCAAAACCCTGAATCTGGGTAGAATGCAGGTCCATGGTGACTATACGATTTGTGCCGGCAGCTGTAAACATGTCTACCATAACACGTGCTGAAATAGGCACTCTTGGGGTGTCTTTCCGGTCCTGGCGAGCATAACCAAAGTAGGGTATCACCGCAGTAACACTTTTAGCAGAAGCACGGACCGCCGCATCTAAAATAAGGACAAGTTCCAGAATGTTCTTCGCCGGGCCGTGTGTACTTTGGATGATAAAAACATCTTTGCCACGGATATTTTCCTCAAATTTGACCCAAATCTCCCCATCGGCAAAATCCTTAATGGATAATTGACCTAAAGGGACATTCAGGTATTCCGCAATTTGCTCCCCAAGCTGGGGATTACTACGACCATTAAATATCTTTATTGTATCTTTACTCATATTGCTGGGGCGCAGGGATTCGAACCCCAACTGCCTGGACCAAAACCAGGTGTCCTGCCCTTAGACGACGCCCCAAGGGGTGCTGTTGGATGTGATATCAGCGTTGGGTGGGTCGGGTTAGGATGGTTCGGTAGTCGGACGTTAAAAAAGACTCGGCTGCTTTTGCTGCAGTGTCTTCGTCAAACATTCCGAACACAGTCGAACCGCTACCCGACAGACTGGCATATCGAGCTCTGTTATTTAGTAAAGAGTCCTTTATCTCGCCAATCTCTGGATGTGCTGGAATCACAATCCGTTCAAAATCATTCTGAAAAAGCTCAAAGGGAATTTCATCCCTCTTAAAAAGGTCGGGAAAGTTAGCTTTCTCAACCCTGTCCTCCAAAACATTTTTCAGCTCATTATATGCCCATTCTGTGGAGATAAAAACTGGGGGGATAACCAGTAAAAATGTGAAATCCAATTGGACATTTATGGGTGTTAATATTTCACCAATTCCTTCGCCAAGTTGGGTTCCTCCCCGAATAAAAAAAGGTACGTCTGCTCCAATTTTCATTGCCAGTTTTGACAGCTTATCTGCAGATAATTCCAGACCATATAAATCATTTAATCCTTTTAATACAGTTGCCCCGTTACTTGAACCACCTCCCAGACCTGCACCTTGGGGAATGTGTTTTTCTACATAAATCTTTACACCACCAATATTAGGAAATTGTCCTAAAATAGCTTCGTAAGCCTTTGAACATGTGTTTGATCTATTTACGGGGAAATGTTCATCATCCGATGATAATTCAAAACCACTCTTCGTTTTGGTCAGCGTAATCGTATCATGATAATCCAACTCCTGGAAAATGGTGTATAGATTATGATAACCATCTTCTCGACGGTTCAGGACCAGCAGACCAATGTTGACCTTGGCGCGGGAATTCAGTGCTATGGAATCCATAGATACTATTTGGATATGGTTGCCACAGCCACAGCGCCAACACCTTCGCCACGGCCGATAAAGCCCATTTTATCCGTGGTTGTTGCCTTTATAGACACAGCAGATTCTTCGATCTGGAGTGTATAAGATATTTTGTATATCATTTCCGGAATAATATCAGCAATCTTGGGTTCCTCCAAAATGACTGTACTATCAATATGATCTATTTCAAAACCTTGCTCCCTAACGAGGCTGATAGTGTGCTCCAAAAAATGAATACTTTCTTTACCTTTCCAGCTCTCATCAGAACTGGGAAAGTGCTGACCAATATCTCCTAAATTCGTTGCTCCTAAAAGGGCATCTACTATAGCATGAAGGAGAACATCGCCATCTGAATGGCCAACTGAACCCTCAGGGCTGTCGATCTTTACACCCCCAATGATGAGTTCTTCCCCTTTTGCCAGGGGATGAACATCGTAGCCTATGCCTGTTTTAACCATTGTTTGCTATTATTCCTTCCGCTAGTTGCCAATCCTCATTAGTGGTAATTTTGAAATTTCCTGCGAATCCTTGTGTTATAGCTACGTTTCCACCAATTGCTTCTACCAAGGATGCTTCATCTGTAGCATCCATATCCTGTTGCAATGCGTTGATCAATATTTCTCTATGAAAAGTCTGGGGTGTCTGGGCCAACCAGATGGTGCTGCGGTCCAAGGTTTGCTGAATATTATTCTCTGCCACTTGTTTCACCGTGTCCTTAGATGGCAAGGCGGCAATACAGCCTTCTACTTCATTACAACCGCTGACCGTTGCGGAAATTAGTTCAGAAGTAACAAATGGTCTTGCGGCATCATGAACGGCAATGATTTCTACGTCGTCTGATAAAGCCCTACAGCCGTTCAAAACAGAGTCTTGCCGCCGTGCTCCGCCGGAAACAGTTTTCACTGGTTTTGCGGATGTATAAGATGCTAATTCCCTGGAAACAGATTCAAGATTTTCTTTTGGAACGACCACAACTATTTCGGCAATATCACTGCATCCCAGAAAGGGTGTTAATGTATGGAACAGGAGGGGACGCCGGCCCAGCAGCTTGAACTGCTTTTTTTCTCCAAAACGTTCCCCCGTACCGGCTGCGGCAATGACAGCACCAGCTTTGAATTTGGGAAACATTATTTTATGAACATGGCATCACCGTAACTCAGGAAGCGATAATTATGTTTCTTGGCTTCCCGGTAGGCTTTCATGATAATGTCCCTTTCAGAAAAAGCAGAGATCATCATCAGCAGCGTGCTCTTGGGCTGATGAAAATTGGTAATGATACCATTCACCATTTTAAAGTTATAGGGCGGATAAATGAATTTATCCGTCCAACCCCGCTTTGGAGAAACCTGAAACCCTGATACAGCCACGGTCTCAAGGCCACGAACAGAAGATGTTCCTACCGCAAACACCTTGCGCCGTTTTTTCTTGGTTTCATTGATGGCCAGTGCGGTTTTTGGTGATACTTCAAAATACTCAGAATCCATCTGGTGGCGGTTCAGGTCTTCTACCTGAACCGGGCGGAATGTTCCCAAACCAATATGCAAAGTGGTATATTCAATTCTGACACCTTTATTCCGCAGTCGTTTCAAAAGACCTTGAGTAAAATGAAGTCCGGCAGTGGGCGCAGCTACAGCCCCCCGTTGATCGGCAAATACGGTTTGAAATCGTTCCTTATCCTTTGTCTCAGCAGGTCGTTTAATATATGGAGGCAAAGGTGATGTTCCGATGCGGTCAATAATATCATAAAAATTGTCGCCATCATATTCAAAGCGCACCACACGACCGCCGGATATGGTATTATCAATGACGTCACAAAAGACATTTTTAGCAAACATGAGCTTATTGCCAATGCGTACCTTCCGTGCCGGCCGTACCATGACTTCCCACAGTTCGTTTTCAAGCTCACGTAGTAGAAATACTTCCACCTTAGCTTCTGTTTTATCTTTGTTGGCATAGAGCCGGGCTGGAAAAACCTTGGTATTATTTAAGATAATTAAGTCATTTTTACGAAAATATTCGACTATATTTGAAAAAGTTCTATGTTCTATGTCTCCGGTCTCTTTATCAACAACCATCAGTTTAGATAAATCACGTCGTTTAGCAGGATACTGAGCAATGTATTTTTCCGGCAACGGATAATCAAAATCAGCTAGTTTATACTTTTTCTTTTTATTTATCATGAAAATAACCTTTCTTGAATTTCTGAGTTAAATGTTCTTTTTAGAAGTTTGAATGCTTTTTCCTGAGCAATGCGTCCCCGCGATGTACGCTGAATAAACCCTTTTTTGATGAGATAGGGTTCATACACATCTTCAATGGTGGTCGCATCCTCACTTACTGCTACTGATAGTGAATTAACGCCAACTGGTCCTCCTTTAAATTGGTCAATGAGCGCTACCAGAATCCGGCGGTCCATATCGTCTAAACCATGAATATCAATGCCCATTCCATCTAAAGCCTCTTTGGCGACTCCTGAATCTATTTTACCGTTGGCTTTTACTTCAGCGTAATCACGTGCGCGCCGCAGAATGCGGTTTGCAATCCGCGGTGTACCCCGGCTGCGGCGGGCTAATTCCATGGCGCCAGCTTCATCAATGGCAACTTCAAGTATCTTCGCGGAACGCTGGATAATATGAAACAGATCATCAGCATTATAAAAATTAACGCGCAAAACCACACCGAAACGATCCCGCAATGGGGATGTCAGATTCCCCAGGCGAGTCGTGGCGCCAATCAATGTAAAAGGCTCCACATTAAGTTGCACACTGCGGGCACTGGGGCCTTTATCGATCATAATTTCAATACGGTAGTCTTCCATAGCTGAATAAAGATACTCTTCTACCACAGAATTCAAGCGGTGGATCTCATCGATAAAAAATACGTCCCGTCCCTGCAGATTTGTCAAAACACCTGCCAAATCACCAGCACGTTCTAATACAGGACCGGAAGATTGTTTTAAACTTACGCTTAATTCTTTGGATATAATATTTGCCAGGGTCGTTTTTCCAAGTCCCGGTGGACCAAACAAAAGCACATGATCCAGGGATTCCTTACGCTTATTGGCTGCTTCGATATACAACTTCAAATTATCTACCACTTCCTGCTGACCAATAAATTCATCGAATTTTTCGGGGCGCAGCGACTTTTCAGCAATAATGTCTTCTTCGAGGGGGGTTGGATCAGTAATGTGTAATTCAGTCATAAAACGAAGCGAATTGAATGTAAATCATGCTATTAGAACCCTGTAAGATACTAAAATGAGGCAGGGTTCGTCAAATTTTTGGATATTATGCAGGTACACTTTTGCGAATAGATTCAAGACGGTCACGGCGATTAATAGCAAATTTTGTAATTCCTGCCCATAGCCATCTCGGGGATAAATGGGCTTCGTCCACAATTTCATCCACTGTACCACCTGTACGCCAACGGTTATCCCAATCTGGAGACAGTGAATATTTTTCAACGAGTTTATTGGCCATCCATTTATGCATGAGCCGGCGGCCACCATTTGTGATGACCATGGCGTCGTGCCATTCATTCGGTGCAATAATTGAAGTGCGATAAGACTCAGGTTGTTTCTGGAAAAGCACCCAAGAAATAGCAGCAACTATCTTGACATTTGGACCTTCTGCCTTAATTCTGGGCAATAATTCCACGACTGAGTTCGTTGAGCTTGTGCCGCGGACGATTACCAGCCCTTCTTTTTTTCTGTCCTTATCATAATCCTTGATGATGTAAGCGCCTTTTGCTGCATCCAAGTATGATGCCATGCCAAGTGCCTTTCGATCAGGAATTGTCACCGATGGGCGCGTCAGATGGAGGCCGATTACAGGTATGTCAGTATTGAAAGCTGCCACCAAAGCTGGCGCAACTTCATTATGTTCCCACGGGTGAATATTGACAATATATCCCTCAGGAAATAATTGGGTGACCCCCGGAGCAAAAACACCAAAGTGCGTACGGCTGTCTTCAGCTGTTTCTGGCCCGGAATGGCCCGCTACCCAGATGAGTTTCCCTACTTTCAAATCAGAATCCTGAGCGATTTGGCTGAACAGTCTTATGGGGCCGTATTTCAGATAACTGAAAGAACCATAAGTGCTCATGGCTCCGTAAAAACCATTGAAATCCTTATAGGTATCTTCACTGAAATTGACTGTCGCCAGACCGGCCATCATTCCAGCATTGGTGAATTCAGTGATACCTTGGGGCATCAGCGGGCTATCCGTATTGGTCTCTTTATTATACAGGCCGTGACTTTTCTGGCCATTCCAGCCCTTAGCAAACCCTGAAATATTCGTTGAGTCTGCTAAGTCCGCACTCATGGCAATGACCAGCGGCCGGCCGTATTCTTTTTCAGCAAGAGAGTTAATGTAACTGGCATACTTGGAGAAACCTACTCTGTTTGGTGTCTTTTCTCCTGGTTTTACAAACAGTTCATCGGGTAGAGTATTAATATTAAAAATGTTTTTGTCTTCTGCGGGATTATTGGCATTTATGCGGCATGTTTTCAATTCATTTGGTACAGAATCTCCAATTTCCATCAACGTATCTGCCAAGTAATCAACCAGTTCCTGTTTGTTTTCCATGACAGAAAAAACTGTATTAAATAATGATTTTGCCTGGTCAACTTGCTCGTTCCAATATTCAGGTGCCTGTTCTCCAAAACATTCAAATTCTACATTATACTTTTCAGCAAAATCACCTTTAGTTTTCCAGAATAATTCTGAATTACGCTTGTGGGCAGCGCCATGACTGGCGTTATCAAATTTATAGTAACCCCTGCCTTTGCGCATTCTGGCATAAAGCACTTTGGGTTGATCCGGATTAGCCTTCTTTACTAACAATTTGTAATATGCATTTATCAGGGATTCCCAGTCTTCACCATTCATTGTTCCTTCTACATGCCAGCCGTGCGAACCAAACCAATCCTCCGGAGTGCCATATACAATAGAACTGAAGGGCCGGTCATCGATTCCAAAATCATTCCAATCCATGAAATACACCAGATTACCTAAACCAAGCCCCCAGGCTGAATTCATTGTTTCATGGGATGCGCCTGCGGTCAAACCACCTTCCCCTTCAAAAGCGAATACTTTTACCTCCGGAACTCTGGCTAGTTTCAAAGCCAATGCTTCTCCCGCAGCTGCAGGGGAGCCATGTCCGCTGGGGCCGGTATTAAATTTGAAAAAGAGTGTTTTACCTTCCATTTCCGCGTGGCCTGGCAGGCCGCCAGTGCGGCGCAATGTTAACAGGTCTTCCCAAACAAGCTGATATTTTTCACCCTTAAAATGCTGATATTTGTTATCGCCAGTTTGCCTATACTTAATACGCAGTGCTTCATTTAACACGGCAAGGGTCGCATACACAACTGGATTGGCATGGCCCGCCACCAACACAAACCGATCACCAAACCTTTTACCAGCCTCACGAATATCCCAGCGCATGGCACCTGAAAGCAATGTAGCAATCATACCATAAACTTTTGAACGGGAACCGCCGGGATGGCCGCTCTGTCGCAGGTTAAGCATTATATCAATGCATTGATCGATGAGGTCTTTGGTGATTTCCCAATAGGGAAAAACCCTTTTCAATACCTGCGGGGTTTTCATTTACCGTTTAATTTTCCGTTTTTATGACTATCCAGAGTTGTTTTTAAAAATAATCCTGTATAGGATAATTTTTCCTTACTTAAATCTTCCGGCGTGCCGGCAAAGACTAATTCTCCACCTTCATCGCCGCCTTCCGGACCCAGATCAATGATCCAATCTGCAGTTTTAATGACATCCAGATTATGTTCAATAATAATCACTGTGTTCCCTTTTTCAACTAAACGCTGTAGTACCCCCAAAAGCATTTTCACATCCTCAAAATGCAGACCAGTTGTAGGCTCGTCCAATATATATAATGTGCGGTCTTTGCTTACCCGGGAAAGTTCCGTAGCCAGTTTTACACGCTGTGCCTCTCCTCCGGATAATGTTGTGGCCTGCTGCCCGAGACGGATATAGCCAAGACCCACTTCAAAAAGGGTCGTTAATTTTTTCTTTATGGATGGTATGTTCTCAAAAAATGTAAGCGCTTCTTCTACCGACATACTTAAAACATCAGCGATTGTTTTATTTTTATACACTATTTCCAGTGTTTCCCTGTTATAGCGTGCGCTTTTGCATACTTCGCAAGTAACATATACATCAGGCAGAAAATTCATTTCGATTTTTATAATTCCATCGCCTTCACAGGAGGCACAGCGTCCGCCCTTAACGTTGAAAGAAAAACGACCTGGTTTATAGCCACGGATTTTGGATTCCGGTAGTTGCGAAAAAAGATCTCTAATAAAGGTGAACAATCCTGTATATGTTGCCGGGTTTGAGCGCGGGGTGCGACCAATCGGCTTTTGATCAATGTCCACAACTTTATCTAGGTATTCCAAACCATTTATAACATCATATGGCAACGGATAAGCACGGGCGTTATTCAATTCTTTATGTAAGATTAGATATAGTGTTTCGTTTACCAGCGTACTCTTACCGCTTCCGGAAACGCCCGTAACTACCACCAATTTTCCTAGAGGAAATGATACATCCAGCTTTTTCAAATTATTTCCCCGAGCCCCTTTTAAAGACAGCACTTTTCCATTACCATTGCGGCGTTTATTAGGAATTGAAATTACTCTACGTCCAGACAAATATAATCCAGTAATTGAGTTTATACATTTTAATAGCTGTTTTGGCGAACCGGAATAAATGACCTCACCGCCATGTTCACCTGCGCCCGGTCCCAAATCTATAATTTGATCAGCTGATTCCATCGTTTCCTGATCGTGCTCAACAACAAGGATAGTATTCCCAAGATTACGCAATGTTTGCAATGTACCTAATAAGCGGGCATTGTCTCTAGGATGAAGACCTATTGATGGTTCATCCAAAATATATAATACACCCACAAGCTGGGAACCGATCTGGGTGGCGAGTCGAATACGCTGCGATTCACCGGCTGAAAGGGTGGTAGCAGATCGATCCAGAGTCAAATAACTCAAGCCCACATTGACTAAAAAACCCAATCTGTTTTTGACTTCCTTTAAAATCTGTTCAGCAATTTGTGCTTCTGTTTCGGTGAGCTGAATATTTTCAAAAAAGTCCATGGCCCCTTTAATGGACATGACAGAAATATCTCCCAGGTTTTTCTCATTAATAAAAATAGACCGGCTTTCAATTCGGAGACGGGCTCCGTTGCATTCCGGGCAGGGGCGCATACTCATAAATTGCTCAATCCAATTTTGAATATGACTAGATTTTGTCTGTTTATACCGGCGCATGAGGTTCGGGATCGCGCCTTCCCAGCCGCCGGTATATGTACCTGTCCAGCGTTGAGAAGAATAGGACATTTTCATTTTTTCTGAACCTGTACCATAAAGGAGCATTTCCCGGACTTTGGTGTTTATTTTCATCCAGGGAGATGTGAATTTGAAATCATAATGGCGCGCCAAACTTTTTAGAATACTGCCGTACCAATTTCCACGGGGCTGCTCACCCAACGGCGCAATAGCTCCTTGAATGATGGACTTTGTTTTGTCCGGCACAACAAGTTCAGGATTAATTTCCATATGGGAGCCCAAACCATCGCAATGGGGACAGGCGCCATATGGTGAATTGAAGGAAAACATCCTGGGCGATAATTCTTCCAAAGACACTTCACAATGGGGGCACGCAAAATGTTCGCTAAATAAATGATCAGTGCGGGGTAATTCATGAATGATGATTAATCCTGAACCGATCTTTAAAGCGAGTTCTATAGACTCTGTCAAGCGTTCCCGGTAATCACTTTCAATAATAAGTCGGTCAACAACAACTTCAATGGTGTGTTTCTTATTTTTTTCCAGCGCAATTTGTTTATCAATACCATATATCTTACCATCTACTCGTGCACGCAGAAATCCTTCTTTCTTGATCTCTTCAAATACACCTTTATGCTGGCCTTTGCGACCTCGAACTACCGGGGATAACACGAAAATCTTGGTCCCTGTTTTAAATTTGCAAATTGTGTCAACGATCTGCTGAACTGTCTGTTTCTGGATAGGCCGCCCGCACACCCAGCAATGGGGCTTGCCAATATGGGCAAAAAGCAGTCGGAAATAATCGTGAATCTCTGTTACAGTGCCAACCGTTGACCTTGGATTGCGCGCGGTGGCTTTCTGCTCGATGGATATAGCAGGGGATAAACCTTCAATGGTATCCATATCCGGTTTTTCCATGAGGCCCAAAAACTGCCGGGCATAGGAGGATAAACTTTCCACATACCGGCGTTGTCCTTCAGCATAAATTGTATCGAAGGCGAGGGAGGATTTCCCGGATCCTGACAGACCCGTAATAACCACTAATTTATTTCGGGTAATTTCCAGATCAATGTTTTTGAGATTATGCTGACGGGCACCCTTTATTATAATTTTATCTGGCTGCATAATACTTTTACACCATTTTCTAAATGGCAGCCTAGAATTTATATATTTTTAAACCGTTTTCATAAAACCATTTACAATTATCTTACTGGCGTGTTGATAAGTAGGATAGTTGTAAGTGGTTAATGGCATTCGATGATTGGTTAGCGGAAACTGGTAATTAATATTTGCATTCTTGTTTCTATATTCCAAATACAGTACATTTAATTTATGTCGTCTCTAAAAAATCAAATAATTATTTCCATGCCGCATATGCAGGATCCCTATTTTGGNCGTTCTGTAATCTTTATCTGCGAACATAATGAAGACGGTGCATTAGGATTTATCGTTAACAAACCATTTGAAACACCGGAATTACAGGAATTATTCGCTGATTTTTTTCCACAAAAAGATGATATTTTGAAACTGGTGCCCCAAGTATATTTTGGCGGGCCTGTTCTGGTAGAGCGGGGGATTGTGCTTCATTCTGCCGATTACGAAACTGAAANCACCATAAAAGTTGGCGATGATTTTTCATTAACAAGCNACAAAACTGTTGTCCAGGATATCGCTGAAAAGAAAGGCCCCCGGCACTATAAGCTTATGCTAGGACATGCAGGCTGGGCACAGCACCAATTAGAGGCAGAAATTGAGAATGGCGATTGGCTCTTGCAGCACACGAACCTTGATTATATTTTTAAAACGGATGAACAATACATGTGGGATATAGCCGCTAAATCCTTTGGTATTGACCTGGGAGAATTTTCTGGTTTAGGTGGTTCTGCCTGATACTTATTTATTATTTATAGCACGATCCATTCGTTAATTTCACGCCTGTGAAAAAATACCTTCCACCTTTAGCAGTGATTACAGCTGCGTTCTTATGGAGCTTGGACGGCCTGTTGCGCCAACAGCTGTTCAGTGTTTCATCCTTTTTAATTATAACCCTGGAACATGTTTTAGGCGCTNTTCTTTTTCTCCCATTTCTAATCAAAGGATGGGACGAAGTTAAAAAACTGAACCAACGCGGCTGGGGGTCTATGCTGTGGATCAGTATATGTGGTGGTATTTTAGGCACTTTTTTTTANACGAAAGCATTGAGTTACATAAACTATATTGATCTTTCCGTTGTTGTCCTNCTCCAAAAATTCCAGCCCATTTTTGCTATTATTCTCGCAGCGGTTGTNTTAAAGGAAAAACTNTCCAATCGTTTTTTATTACTGGCNGGAACAGCTCTAGTAGGCGGCTATCTGGTTACGTTTGGGATNNAGCCAATGACTGCNTGGGATGATAAAACAATGATTGCGTCATTANTGGCATTACTGGCTGCATTCAGTTGGGGAAGTTCAACCGTCCTAGGTAAGCACGCTTTAAATAAATTACCATTCCAGGTAGTCACTGCTCTACGGCTTGCCATTACCGCTTTATTCGCCGGCGTTATATTGATTGGTATGCAGGAATTTTCAGCAATCGCGTCCTTAACCTTTTCCCAGTGGGGCTCTCTGGCAACCATTGTAATCTCCACCGGCGCAGTGGCTCTTTTCATTTATTATTATGGCCTCAACCATTTACCTGCGTCGCATGCTACTATTTATGAATTATTTTGGCCTTTATCTGCTATTTCTTTCGATTGGTTTATTCGCGGTCGCGCCATGTCTCCAGCCCAAGCTGCTGGAGCAATTATCCTGTTGACGACAATTGTATTGTTGACACAGGAGCAACAAAACACTGATGGTTGAACTAACTAAAAATAATCTATCCCGTAATTTATATCTAAACTGCATCCATGAATTCAGTTGGGGTTTTGGGATTGCTTTTCATACCACGTATGCAATTATACCATTATTTTTAAAAAANCTGGGTGCTCCAGATGCTGTGATCATTTCCGTTGCTGGACTTTTCAGTATCTTAATCGCATTCCCCATGTTTTTTTCGGCAATCCTGGGGCGCAATATTCGCAATATCAAGAAGGCTGTATTTTTATCCCATAGTGTTGTTTTGCCGCCCATTTTCTTCACCGGTTTTATATTTGCGTTTCTTGCTCCCNCAGGNCCCAATGNCTGGATGTATTATTATNTGTGCTTTATTCTATATTGTTTGGCCGTGGGATTTATTATTCCCATTTGGACCGATTTTCTTGCACATATTTTTCCTAGAGAAAACCGCGGGCATTATCTGGGAATCTCCTTCGCATTTAATAGTATCGGTGGTTTTGCTGGTGGTATTATTGTCAAGATCTTGCTGGACAGTTCTATTCCTTTCCCAAATAACTTCGGTTGGGGATTTATCATTATGGGGATTTCCATGGGTTTGGGGACTCTCGTTTATTTATTCTATAATGTGGGTAACAAAACAGACAAAACACCGTATAAAACAATTGCTGTATTTTGGCAGAATACAAAAAACATTATTCAAACGCATGAGAATTTCAGACGTTATTTATTAAGCAGAATTTTGATTACCGCCCNCTTTCCCGNCATGAGCCTTTACGCAGTGTATACACAAGAACTGTTTGGATTTAATATTAGTGAAGCCGGAGTATTTATTGTTTTACAGGTCATCACCTTTNGCTTGGGCAGCGTTGCTTCTGGCAAGATNGGTGATCACTGGGGACATAAAACTGCCATCATACTTTCATTCAGCGGTTATCTCCTGGCTATTATTTTCACNATCTTTGCCACATCAATGATTCATGTTTATGCCATTTTTCTTTCTTTAGGCTTAGGGCACGGAGGGTTTATGCCGTCTGCTATGAATATGGTNTACGAATTTGCAGAATCGAGGGACAGTAAAANATATATGGCGCTTATTGATACCTTCTTGGCNCCCTTTGTTTTACTCATGATAATTGGTGCAAGTNTTCTGGATCCAATTATTGGTACTCGCAATCTNTTNGTTTTGGCAGGTTTCCTAATTGCCATTGGCCTGCTNCTGCTTACATTTTGGGTTAAAGAGCCNCGGTTCCATCCGCANAAANCGGCAGACTAACTGGTTATTAGTAACTGGTGTGTAAAAACATTTANAATATGTCTATTTTACCAGATATCACTCTACCAGTAANCAATCACCAACTTTTTTCTTGTTTTCCTGACGGTTCGCCATGAAATTCTTTACTGGTTTCCTTCGTTATCAACCACATATGAATAACCTCGAGGATGATTAAACATCTAAAAATCATATTGTCTTTACTTTTTGTCGTGTTGGCCTTATCTGGCTGCAAGGATGATCCACAACGCAATTTACAATTGGCACAATGGTATTCTCAAAAAGGACTTGTGGATGAAGCAATCTTGGAATATCGTGAAGTGACACGACTCCTGCCCAGCGATGTAAAAGCTTTAAGCAGAGAAGAATACGAAATGCTGGCCAAGGCTCACTACAGTCTGGCGCTTATGTATACAAAAAAGGATTGGTGGAATTACGCACTTATGGAAGCAGAAACTTGCTTTGAGCTCCTGCCCACCAGGGAGCATTATGATATAGTTACATTGCTAAGAAAGCGAATAGACCTACAAGATACAGAATCCTGATTCTTATTTAAACTTTTTCTTCTTTTAAAAAGACCCCGATCGGCTTTCTCCCCCGTCACAGTATATAATAGAGCAATTGATAAAGTCTGCCTCCGGTCGCAACAGTAAGGAAATTGTATTGGCTATATCTTCCGGTGTGGTTGTACGGTGCATGGGATTACGTTTTTTGGTATTTTCCACCCAAGTTTTCCAATTATCGGTGATTTTTGTTAACGCACGTGTGGGAGTTACCCCGGCCTGAACCGCATTAGCTGTAATACCAAATTGTCCCAGTTCCCAGCCGATCTGTCGAATAATAGCTTCCATAGCCATCTTGGCCACGCTTACCGGTCCATAACCTTCCATGGCGACATAATTCCCTTCGCTGGTNAGTCCCAATACTCGTGATCCTTGCCCTAACAGTTTTGCATCATATAACTTTTGTGTCCAATACAGCAGAGAATTACCCATAACATGGACAGTCATATCCATTTGTTTTTNTGTAACCGGTTTGTCTCCAAAAAAGTTAGTTGTAGTTCCAAAAGCAATTGAATGAAGCAAAAGCTTTACTGTCTTTCCACCGGTGATTTCAGAAATCCGGGGAATATATTCATCCATGGTTTCTACAGCAGCTGCGTTGGTGTTGAAATAATGACATCTACCACCAGCAATCTCATTTATCTCTGTCTTTAATTCTTCTGCCAGTTNCTTGACTTCTCCACGGTCAAAATGAAAGGCAATGATNCCATAACCATCTTGCGCCAAGCGCTTCGCAGTGGCACCGCCGTGACCTGTTGATCCGCCAAGGATTAAAACCCATTCAGACATATAATTCTCCAATAATTAAAGCATGAATTTAGGGAAGACTGCGGCTACGGCAAATGAAGAACGCAAAAGAATAATGAGCAAACAGACATTCATTCTTAACTTCTTCGCTTATAAAGGATACTATAATGGACAACAAGTCTTCTTATACTAAACAGGATCTCCTGGAGATCAGCACTGGAAAAGTGTTTGGCAAAGCAAACGGAAAATTACCCATGCCNCCGATGCTGATGATTNACCGTATCTTGGAAATTTCTGATTCTGGAGGTAAATACGGCAATGGATTTATCAAAGCAGAATTAGATATTAATCCGGTGAATTGGTTTTTTGATTGTCATTTTGTAAATGATCCAGTTATGCCCGGTTGTTTGGGTTTAGATGGTTTTTGGCAGTTGGTTGGTTTTTTCCTTTCCTGGGCGGGAGGTAAAGGCCGCGGACGTGCGCTCGGTGTAAAAGAAGTGAAGTTTAAAGGCCAAGTCAGACCTTATCATGATAAGATAACATATCAAATCGATATTCGAAAAATNATTACCCGNCCAACNTTTATGGCATGGGGAGATGCGGTATTACATGTAAAAGATAAAGCCATTTATTTTGCAAAAGACGTGCAAGTTGGTTTATTTGATAAACTAGTATGGGATACTGGCATGGATCCCGCTCTCGATCCTTTTTAAATAACAGTATACAGATAATATGGCATTACGCTGTGGTATTGTCGGCTTGCCCAACGTGGGGAAGTCCACCATTTTTAACGCTCTAACGGCTTCATCAGTCCCAGCAGAAAATTATCCCTTTTGCACCATCGATCCACATGTTGGTATTGTGGAACTCCCGGATCCTCGCCTCGAAAAACTGGCAGAAATTTTTAAACCTGAAAAAATTACTCACGCTAGTGTGGAATTTACCGATATTGCCGGACTGGTGCGTGGCGCCAGTAAAGGTGAAGGACTGGGAAATCAATTTTTAGGACAAATTCGACAAGTGACTGCTATAATTCATGTAGTGCGCTGCTTTGATAATAATAACGTAACCCATGTAGAAGGAAGCGTGGATCCGGTTCGAGATGCTGAACTTATTGAAACAGAACTACTTCTGGCTGATATGGAAACACTTGAAAAACGTCATTTTAAAACAGAAAAAGCTGCAAAATCAGGTGGGAAGTCAGAGCAAAAAGAGTTTGCTGTAATCAAACGACTATTGGAGTATTGCAATGAAGGCCATCGAGCGCGCACATTCCAAGCGAATGAAGAAGAAACAACAATTATTCGGTCATTACACCTACTCACACGAAAGCCAATTTTATACGTGGCCAACGTAGATGAAACAGAAATATCACATGATAAACGTGGTGCGCTGGAACAGAAATTAGCGAATTTCGCTGAAAAAGAAGGCAATCTGGCTATTCGGCTATGCGGCAAACTGGAACAGGATATTGCCCTTTTAAATGATGATGAAACATCCATGTTTCTAGAAGAATATAATTTACCGGAACCGGGACTGCATAAACTCATACACGCCGGATTTCGGCTGATGGAACTGGAAACATTCTTCACTGGTGGTCCTTTAGAAGTCAGAGCTTGGACAATCAAACAAGGCACCAGAGCTTTCAAAGCAGCCGGAGAAATTCATACTGATTTCCAGCGGGGATTTATTAAAGCTGAAGTATTTAAGTATGATGACCTCATTCGTTTGGGATCAGAAAAGGCAGTAAAAGATGTCGGGCTGGCAAAACTCCAAGGCCGAGATTATGTGGTACAAAACGGTGACTGTATTTATTTTCACTTTAATGTATAGGTTCTGACATGTGGTTTTTTATGATAATGTCCTATATTATGGTGGCCCTGTCTGGAGTTGGTCTGGCATTTATTGGAGTGAATCATTATTTCAATGTCTGGCCCACAAACCATATCACATTAGACTTTTTGGTAAGCATTATTTTTATTGCCGCACAAACGCTGGTCATGTTTTTCTTTGTAGGAACGGGTGTAAATATAAAAGAATACATACAAGAACATCCGGAAATTGGGGACAAATTCTATAAAGGGATTCTTGGCATTAAGCGCAAGCTTTATCCGCCAACCATGATGGTCACTATGTTATTTATGGTAGCAGTTATTTTGGATGGTGCATATTTTCTAGGCAAGGTGAACGAGTGGTGGTTTCATATATTTTACTTATTAACCCTTTACTATTATTTCAAAGCTTCCTTCGCCCAGCATAGGGCTTTTATTGGCAGCACCAATATTNTACTAGCNATGACAGGGGCNGAAAGAAAATAAAAAAAGGGTAGAAAAAANCTACCCTTTCAAAATTTATTTTATAGANATGAAGATCAGTCTTCGTCTTTTTCATCCTCCTCNTAAATATATTCGTCATCTTCATCAAAATAATAGGGATAAGCATAATCGTATTCTTTATATTCCTCATAGTCATCATCTGTATCGTCTGTATCGTCTGTATCGTTGTTTTCAGCTTCCTGCTTGACAACAATTACCCGAGGATCTTCCTTACCCCGCAAGGCCTTGTCNACCAGTTCTTGTTCGCTTGAAGTTAGTTGTGGTTGGACGGCAGTAAGTCGCTGACGGTAGAGTACACCGCTCAAGGTTGCAAAAAATAGGACGACCAGTGCAAGCACCGATCCTTCAGCCTTGAATTCAATTCCACCCCAAATGTTTTGTTCCCAGCCGAAATTCATAAATACCGCTAGGGCAAGAAGNACACCAAAGAGAATGATGAAATTGCCCATGGTGTCCGGTGCAGCTGTGTCCATAACGGTTAAATACAAAAGCCAGACCAGCATGCCAGCTACAGCAAAGAAAATACCCAGCACATAATTCTCTGCAATAATAGAAAGGACGAAACCAATGATAGCTCCGAAAGGTATAATAAAACCGATACCGGATTTGATACTAGACGCCATAGAAAATGCTTTTACTTTGGTTCATGTTGGTTGTGCGACCTTGAATAACAGACTAAAATTGATCGTTTTCTGAAGGAAAAGCAAGAAAATTCCATTCCTGTTGTTTTGTGGAACTCTTATAATATTAATATTTTAGAAGTGTAATTTCCCCGACTAAATATGACTGATAACACTCCAAACATTGGTGTCGTTGGTGTAGGCCATTTGGGGCGGCACCACGTAAAACATTTATCTAATAACAATGATGCTCTTCTTGCCGGCATTTATGATATTGATTATGTACGAGTTCAAGATATTGCAGAGGAATTTAACTGTCGTGTTTTTAATTCGCTTAACAATTTATTAGATGAATGTGATGCACTTGCAATTGTCACCCCTACACCCAGCCATGCTGCAGTAGCTGAAGAATGTATAAAAGCAAGAAAACACGTTTTTATTGAAAAACCCATAACCAAAACCGTGGCTGAAGCAGATCATCTTTTACAGTTGGCCAAAAAAAATAATGTCTTTATTCAAGTAGGTCATATCGAACGCCTTAACCCTGCGCTTTTNCCTTTGAANAATTTTGACCTGAATCCAAAATACATTGAGGTCCAGCGCCTAGCNCCCTATATGGTACGGGGCACGGATGTTCCTGTTGTACTGGATCTTATGATCCATGACATTGATATCATTCTAGCTTTGGTAAATTCACCGGTCAAGAATATCAATGCTAGCGGTGTTTCCATCCTGTCTGATTCTTTGGATATTGCCAATGCCCGTCTGCGTTTTGANAACGGTACAGTGGCCAGCATCACCTCTAGCCGCATCGCCCGGAACAAAGTCCGCAAAATCAAGATCTTTCAACAGGATATGTATGTAACTATTGATTTTCTGTTAGGTCTTACAGAAATATATCGTGTCCTTGATGATGAGCAGGATGACCCCGATGCTATTGAGACAGTTCCCCTAGACTCTTACGGAAGTCACAAAAAAATAGTCTATGAAAAACCTGACATCAGCCAGTTTGATGCGTTGGAAATGGAGTTGTCCAATTTTATTGCTTCTATCATGGGCGATGAAACACCCATTGTCAATGGCCAAGCCGGACGAGAAGCGTTGGACGTCGCCATCAAAATCCACGATATGATTCTTGAAGATATTCATTAATGGNCATCCGCAATTTCTTTTTTAAAAACCGCAGTTATACTCCAATCCCATTAGCTGTTCTGATCATTTATTTTTCACAGCCAGTATTACCGTATGTGTTGTATGGTTTGATTTGCCTAGGTATAGGAGAATNCATTCGCTTCTGGGCGGTAAGNTATGCTGGCGGTATTACACGTACTACAAATGTGGGAGCTTCAGCACTTTGTTCATCCGGTCCTTTTGCCTATATACGTAATCCATTATACACTGGTAACTTTTTTATTTTTTCAGGGNTTGTTCTTATAGCCGGAGCACCAAATATTTGGGCTATGCTGGCAGTTACTTGGATATTCTTTTTAACTCAATATTCATTAATCATTTATTTAGAAGAAGAAACGCTGGTTAGTTTGTTTGGTGCGGAATACGAAACATATCGTCAACATGTNCCACGNCTGTTGCCCAGATTTTCTGCCTGGACTAGTGATGATAAGCGTAGACCNATGACATTCATGAAAACATTAAAAACAGAAAAGCGCACGCTACAGAATATTGTCCTTATATTACTTTTAGTGATCATCAGACAACAATTCGTCTGATTCTGGCTCATTTCAGGAATCATACGTAACATCTTCCCATGACATCTGCCCAAAATCCTGTCTTTTTCCTCGTTGCCGGTGAAGAATCCGGTGATTTGCATGGCGCGCATCTTATCGCCGCCATAAAAGCAAAATACCCAAATGCTTCATTTGTGGGCCACGGGGGTAAGGCAATGAAAACAGAAGGCATGGAAATCATCGAACANATAGATAACATGGCAATGATGGGCTTTACAGAAGTGCTGAAACACCTGCCGTATATGGTCACTGTGATGGGACAGACCTTAGGGAAAATTCAAGAGGTAAAGCCGCAACGCTTGATTCTTATTGATTATCCTGGTTTTAATCTACGCCTTGCAAAAAATATTCACCCTTTGGGATTGCCTATAACCTATTTTATTCTACCCCAAGTCTGGGCCTGGAAAGAAAANCGCGTAAATACTATCCGCAAGTGTGTGGACCAGGCCTTGTGCATTTTCCCCTTTGAACAGGAATGGTTCGAAAAACGAGGTGTGAACGCCCATTTTGTGGGTCACCCGTTTACAGAATTTCACAAGCCCTCCATGGATAAAGCTGCGTTCTTCAACAAGTATAGCTTGGATAAAGGACGGCCTTTGCTTGTGCTTTTCCCCGGCAGCCGGCAACAGGAAGTAAATCGTCATTTACCCATATTTATAAAAGTGGTGTCTTTAATAAACAATGATAATGTTCAAATAATCGTAGGTAAAGCACCCCAAATAACTCTGTCGAAAATTCCAAACAATTGGAAAGTAGAGGAGGATGATACAAGCCTTTGCCTGGAATATGGGACAGCCGTTTTAACTGCATCTGGTACTGCCACCCTTCAATCAGCTGTTCAGGATATTCCGGCTGTTGTTAGTTATAAGATGTCATCTGGAAGCTGGCTACTGGCCAAGAACATGTCCAAGGTACCTTTTGCNGCCATGACCAATCTTATTGCCGGTAAACAGATTGTCCCGGAATTCCTGCAAGGAGATATGACGCCTNAAAATCTTGCAAATGCAATTCAGCCTCTGTTATCAAACACAGCCGAACGAAAAGAAATGCTCGTTGGTTATGAACAGGTGCGCAGGACCCTGGGCATGCCTGGGGTCTACGAAAGAGCGGCAGATGCTATTTTAAGCAGGACGTTCAAGTGAAGAAAAAATTTCTTTTTTTCCTAGGTGTATTTTTTGGNAAATGGGCCTTGAAATTTCTTTATGGCTCCAATCGCTGGATCATCGATGGCGATGGTCAGATCGAAAAATTACGATCAGAAGGGAAGTCCATAATTTTTACTACTTGGCACGGCAATTTGCTTCCGGGTTATTTATACGTGGCAGATAAGCAACCCTATGGTGTGGCTGGAAAACACGGTGATGCAGAAATCATTTCACGAATTGCTGTAAAACTCGGCTATAAAACTATTCGCGGTTCCAGTTCGGACGGCGGTCGGGAAGCCTATAAACAGATCGTCAATGTGTTAAATGAAAAAGGTGCGCTTGTATTTATTACACCGGATGGTCCAAAGGGTCCAGCTAAAGAATTAAAACCCGGAGCCGTAAAAGCGGCTATGCGTACTGGTGCTGTTGTTTTACCTACCGGCAGTTATGCTACAAAACACTGGGCGACCTATAACTGGGATACGTTTTACGTAGCCAAGCCATTTGGTAAAATCTACTTGCTGATTGGGGAACCTTTAGAGTTTTCTGAAAATGACGATTTTGATAANTGCTCAAAAATATTAAAAAATGAACTAGATAGATTGGAAGAGGAAGCCNGGAACCGTGCCCCAGTTTGATCCCCAATCAATNAAAAAATACCGTTTATTTCTCTGGCCCATTGGTTTTTTCTATTGGNTGCTTATATTTTGGCGGAATTTCTTTTATAACATTGGATTTTTTGTTTCCCAAAAATTGCCCTGCAAGGTGGTAAGTATTGGCAATCTTTCTGTGGGCGGAACAGGAAAAACACCCTTTGTTTTATTTTTGGCCAATACATTAAAAGCTGGAGGATTGAATGTAGCTGTATTGAGCAGAGGCTATAAACGCAAGTCAACCGGAACACATGTCGTCAGTGATGGAAACGCAGTTCAATCAGACCTGAAAAATAGTGGCGATGAACCTTTTATGCTGGCTAATAAATTGCAGGATATTCCTGTAGTTGTGGATGAAAATCGCTATCGTGGCGGACAATTTATTTGTAATGAATATAAGCCAGATGTNATTCTCATGGATGATGCCTTTCAGCACAGGCGAGTCTTTCGGGATGTGGATATTGTATTAATCAACAGCAATCACCGTCGCCCAAAACTNCTTCCCTACGGACTGCTCCGGGAACCATTGAGAAATATTAAACGTGCAGATGCAGTCATTTTCACCAANGCAAACTTGACACCTCCAGATGAAACATTAGTCAATTCAGTATCCAACTATTGCAGTTTTACTATGGAGTCTGACCTAATACCAAATACGCAGTTGATAGGATTAGATGGCTCAATAAAACCTGTAAGCGATTTCAATGGCCCTGTAGTGGCCGTGTCCGGCGTAGGCGATCCGGATAGTTTTGAAGTTATAATGGAAGAAGCTGGCTTGGATTATGTCCATCATTTTCGCCATGATGATCATGCGGATTATTCAACTATGGACTTGGAAGTTATTCGGGAAGTATTTTTAGCGGCTGAAGCACAGGCTATTATTACGACAGAAAAAGATTTAGCAAAACTAGAGGATTTAAAAGACCTGCCTGTTTATGCTTTGCCTGTAGGTGTTTCCCTTAATACTGATAATGAAAATCAGTTAATAAGTTTAGTCTGTTAGTGTGTAGTAGTTGACGGTGCTCTTTTTAAAATAAATCTNTTAATGTTCTTTACAGTTTATTACTCATATCAACAATTTTCTAAAAGTTACAAACAAATACCCCCCCCCATAGAATTTTTATATCATCAGAATTGCGCCACGCCCCAAGCGAACATGACNCCCACAAAAGTGAGNATGAGGGNCCAGCCGGTATTCACAAAACGTCGCGCATCGGGGTTTTCAAATACATGAATCTGGAACTGGTGGGTCGTGGTGGCGCCCCGTTCATCAATGGCAGTGATGATCACATCNTGAGGGCCCCGCTGGTTATTCCGGGGCCGCCATTTAAACTGGCCTGTTTTTTTATTGAAGGAAGCATATTTGGGAAGCCTAATGGAACGGAAAGAAATTTTATCATCGTTCAGGTCTTCGGCAACAACTCGATAACGGTATTCATAACCTGTTAAGCTGACGGGTTTAGGTTTGGAAATAATAGATGGCGGAATATTGACGAACACCCTTCCGGTTTGGGTATCTTCATGGTAGCCGTCAGAGACCTTGANTTCAAATACATGTTTATTCATTTGTGATGCTTTCGGAATCCAAACAAGTTTTCCTGTATTAGACAGCTGCATGCCCTGGGGTCCTTTGACAAGTTCATAATGAAGTTCAGCATCTTTATTTTTATCCTCAACTTGAATTTGATATTTATACATTTCTTCAACAAGAGCCGCTTTAGGAGCTTGCGAAACAATCGTCGCAGGATGATTCACATACAAATCAAATGATTGTTCATCTTTGGTATAGCCATCAGACACAACCAATTTGATAGGATAGGTATCGTATTGATCTTTGCCCGGTGTCCAAAGCAGCGTACCGGTAAATTCATCCACTTCCATACCATCCGGGAATTCTTCTAATGTATAACGGTTGGCGCTCTTGCGTTCTACGATGACCCTAGGAGGTTTACCTTTNGAACCCTGGAAAAATTCCCACAGAACATCTTTTACACTTACTGATCGATCGTCTTTTTCCTCAACAACAACATGCAGCCTATCATCTTCCCAAAAGATTGAATGGACATAACGCTTCAAATTCAAACGGCTGAATTCATCCGATTCCATATCGCCCTGGCTGGTTAAATAAATAACATCCGCTGCATTCCAGTCACCGATGTAGCGGTCAATGTTTTCACGATACACATCATCGGCAATATTTACAGCATAAATCCGAGCTTTTTCAATATCGTCCAACTTCACAATATGTCCATAAGGCAACAGCGACCCGTGATTCAAATCAGTCGTCATAATTTTATATTTATACTGCTGGCCGACTGTAGCTTTCATCACAGGAATAGAAACAAGTCTAATNGGTGCATTGATAAAAAAATCAGCTTCTACGGTTCTAATATCTTTGCCATCATCAACCTCAATCTTTAAATGGCCAAAGTCCAGTTCATCCCTTGTCGGTTCCCAGCGTAAACGTCCAGTAAAGGGATCCATGCGCATTCCTTCAGGCATTTCCACTGCGGTGTAGGTTAACGCATCATTTACATTAGGGTCAGTTACTTCCAGCTGAAAATCCCATACATATCCCAAGTTGACCTTATTCATGGGTGGCGGAGCACGATTAATAACCGGAGGGTGATTGACAAAGAATGTAACCTCTTGTGTATCAGCCGCTACGCCATAATTGGCTACAATGGCAAAATTTTGAGAATCAATTTGGGTAACTGCAGGCGTCCATTCGACTAATCCCGATTCAGATAACGTCATGCCTTCAGGTTTATACAGCATTTCATACGTNAATTCCTGATCCATNTCCTGGCGCCAGACATCTACTTGGTATATGAATAATTCATCCACGCGAANGATGGNATCAGGTTCAGACAAGATTGTTACACCCGCACGGGCAAAAAGTCGGAATTCCTGCACAGCACGATCAAAGCCGTCCGATGCTACAATAAGTACATCATAAATATTTACATGACTGCTGTCCGTTTGCCAGTATAAGGTTCCGCTGGAGTCTATCTCCATTCCATCTGGAGCTGTTTCCAAAATAAATTGCAACTTTGCTTCATGATTTTTATCATCTACTACCGGTTGATATGTGAACAAGGAATTGANCACAAATTCAGTGTCTTCCAGTTCAGAAATGAATTCCGGTACATCATTTACATAAATCCAGAGACGATCATCGTACCCTTCCAGATGTGGTACTACTTTATACGTGAGTAGAGTTTCTTCGTCTTCAGATTCAAGCTTAATTGTTTCCCCGGCTTTCATTTCCACATGATACGCTAATTTATACGCGCCTAGTTGTGTACCGTCCGGAACCCATTGAATGGAACGTGATTCGTAATGAAAAAACATGCCTTTTGGAGGCGGTCGCAACCAGCGAAAACTGTAAAACTGGCGCGCTTCATCTTCTGGAATTGAATANACAAATAATTGATCAACGGGCAGTACGTGGCGTGGCAGTACTCCTTTTGGCAAGGTCTGGCCAAGTGATTTTAACGGTTTGGTTCCAGGGACCAATGTGCCAATATCAAGGCCGGCGATTTCCGGAAATATATCCAATAAATCTATGGGTTTGGCTAACGTATCCTGTATAGCCGGTTTATCAATAGGTGGCGGTAAGCCCAGGTCTGTGAGAAAGACGGATGTTTCATCGCCGTCCCAACCGGCAGCAATTGTCGTACCAATGTATTTGCCCTGTTTTATAATTGGAATAGCTGAGAAAATCTGAATNTCGACTGTATCAACGGTTAGTGTAAAATAATTTTCACTTTTTTCTGCGGGAGTTGCAGCGCCAAATGAAATGGTCATCATGTTCATTTCGCCAGAGACAAGTAAGAAATCTTTATAGGTGTCGTGGTCAAAATCTCCTATCTGTACATCAGATAATGGACCTGCTTCATTTGGTATATTATCAATATCGATACCAGCTTCCGATAGAGTTAAAGCAATTAAATGACCACTTTGGAAAGGGGTTATTACATCTAAAAATCCATCCGCATCCCAGTCCGTTATTGTTACTGAACGATTGATAAACCCATTCATTCCTGCAATGGTTGTGTGGGTTGCTGCTCTTTGTTGAAATGAGCCATTGATATTCATAAAAGGCTGTGCTTTCATCACATTGCCTTCAGGACTGAAACTTATGATATCATCATAACCGTCACGATTCCAATCAACAACTCCAGCATAAACAAATCCAGAACCAAAACGCATAGATTCTGGTTCTAATCGCGTTGTTATTTTTAATTCGCCAGCACTATTAACATCTACAACAGCCAGTCCTCGTACTGGACTACCCAATGAAACCAATAATTCCTGATCATTATCATTATCCCGATCCAATAATTCAAAATTATGGCAACGCAGGAATGTGTTCCGTTCAGATAAATTTAGCGTACTAGCTGGAGTTTCGCTGAAGCCTTTACCATCCCAAGGATAATAATAAACAATGGGATGCAAAATGTGTTCTTCATTTTCATCGGTGAGGTTCATGATTGTAATAAGTTCTGGAACACCATTACCGTCTAGGTCGCCTATTTTTAAATTCACAAAATTTCCCAATAAACCATCTGGAGCAGCNAATTCCCAGTTCAACTGTTGATAGCCATCACCATCAATCTCATAATAACGGATCATTGAAATGTGGTGTCCGTTTTCTCTGCCTACTTCTATAGAGGCAAACTCAATAAGCCCATCATTATCAAGATCAAAAGTTCCTTCCATGTGAATAATNTGTAGGTCTTTCCCAATTAGAACACTGAAAATTAATGATAGCAATATGATGATCCGTTTCATCAATTTTCTGCTCCTGTCGTATCTACTGCAACACTATCAACACCCAAANATTCCAGAATTCTATATTGTAATTCCATTGCTCGCTTGGTCATATTTTCAGCAGTATCCATTTCAGCTGTTATATTTTGAAGATCAAATTCACCGGAAAAAATAATTGTGGTGTTGGCTTTTTTATTACCAGTACTGTCAATGGTTATATTCCCTTTAATATTCCATAATTCAATTTCTGTCATGTTTATAGACAACCTGTGCCTGTTGTCCATCAGGGGAGAGGATATAGAAATATAGGCATATTTTTTGGGTTTACGCTTATTATCACTGTCAAATAATGAGATGCCATTTTCAGTTTCTCCAAGACGCAGGGATTCGGGGAATCCTTTAAAATGATATGTGGGATAGTGATGTAATTCGGATCGCCAATCTGTTGGGTTTAAAGTGCGGGTTTCTGCATCCATGGGTGGTCCAACGCTTGCATAAATAACATTTTCTGTGAAATCATAATCTATGGTAAGTGTAATAATATTTGCAATACTATCCCTGCTTGATGAATATGTAAAATCGACACGTTTATCTTTGGTAATATTGCCAAGATTGGCGGAAATAATATGAAAAGTTGAAGGATTATTAGGAATATCAAGTTCACTGACCTTTACATCAAATGAAGGGACGCCATCAAAAATAAAACGTTCATTTCCTTCTGTTTTACTTGGTGTATAAACAGAAACCATGTATGGTTCATACGGAGCAGGTATATAGATAACAGGCGGCTTTACAGTATCAATTACAATTACAGCATATGACTGCTCTGTTTCCTCCAATACAGGCAGTATTCTATGACGATCTCCTAGATCGTCTTCATCTGAAATCAGCTCTTCATTCAATCGTTTTTCTGCATAAAATTTGAATTCATGCACACCTAGATCTTCTCGTGTTGGAATCCAGGTAATATTTCCTGTGGTTGGATCAAAATAGGCACTGTCTGCAGGTTGTGACAACCAGTGAAAACTATAAAAACCTGTAGTTGTATCCATGGCTGCGCTATAATTGAGTGTGTCACCCAATCTCAAAGTGTCATCCGGAACCATCACGATTAAAGAGTCCAGCTTCTTTGAATCAAATAGATCATAAAGTCCAGATTCAGCTCGAGATGAAATAACCGAATTAATTGATTCTTCGCTGGTGCTATCCGGAAGAACAAAAATATTCTGCCCGCTGAATTTACTTTCAGTAAGCACAAGTACACTGTCAATAAACGCCAATGTCAATACTTTTCCATTGGCAAAAGGCAGTTGCAGTTCTTCTTGTTGATTATCATCTAGATCTGTTTTTTTGATTGCTGAACCAATTAAATTACGCGCCCCATTCAGAGGAAATAAATTTTCAACTACAACTACTGGTATTTCGTCAGCGCGAAACAATGCCGTTTTTAATACATCATTTTCGGGACTAAAAACTGCCAAGTGCGATTCTCCCGCTAAATTCATAAAACTGGAAAACACCTGACCGAATCCATTATGCAATATATCTGGTAATTCAATATTTACAATATTAGCCATTAGGTTTTTCTCTTGTTTAACTGTCTGTAATAAAACTGCTGCCCGAAAAGGACTCCCGACTGCTATAGATAAAATTCCCGATTGTTGATCTACGTCACAATTGTTTGGATGCAATACCTCCCCATTATCAATAGAGATTGTTTGTGGAACAAAAAGCGAATCTGTCCAAGTGTAAAGATGCAGCCATTTATTCCCATCGCTACGCTCTCCGGGTAAGAAATCAGCCACAATGATTAGATCAATTATACCATCGCTGGTTAAATCATAAACAATAGCATCCTTTATTGCATAATTTTCAGGTGTTAACTCCCATAGCACCATATGTGAACCATTGTTTTGAATTTCTACAAATCGCAGTTGACTTTCTGTAAATAAAAGCACTTCATCCAGACCATTGCCGTTGAGATCAAATGGTCCGTTAATATTCATTTGTTCCGCGTGGATTGTTATGTGCAGTAACACTGCATAAACACACCATTTTTTTTGTCTCATTAAGTAACCGTTTATCTATAACTCGAAACAACTATTGGACGGTGAGTAAGTTACAACGTAAAACAAAACACCATTTAATTGAAGTTCCATTATTTTTTTCTGAAAAGGAATATAGACTTTCCCTCTCGAAAAATACAAGGAAAAGGGCCCGTTTTACCTATAGAATTGTCTAAATTCGCCGCAATATTTTCCTTCTCAAATTGAAGTTGGGAAACATAAATTAAACAATGTATTGCATAAGTACCATAGGATAACAATGCTAAAAAAAGCATTCTTCATACTACAATTACTTCCATTATTATTAAAAGCTCAGAGCGATCTATATCCCATCCAAGACTATTTTGGCGGCGGCATTGGGTACAGCCCAATGTATATCACTTTAGATTCAATTCCTGGAGCCTCAATGATGTCCTCCCTGGGATTAAACACGAGTAATTTTGATAATCCTTTTATTGTTCACGGAGGTGAGGGGTTTACCCATATTGCCGGGCGTTGGCGGCTCGGCGGTTACGCCGGACTTGGCTCATCTAGGATCAGCAATATCATGGACGTTTATTTTTATCAGGAAACAAATGATTCTTTAGGAATTCAGCTGCCAACATCCATTCTTGATCCAAATAGTGATAAAATAGTGCAATATGAGGGCAGTTTTAGACCAACTGTTTCCGCCAAGTTTTCATTTACCCTTGGGGCTATCATATTAGAGTATGTTGTACCTGTTTTCAGAGATCTGGAAATTTCTGGGGGTGCCTTGATGGGAGTTGGACGAATCAATGTCAGCATTGACCAGCACGCTGGCGATGCGCAGTGGAATAACTTGTTTGCAAACATGTATGGTACAGTTGCAAATGGCGTTGTTTATTACAATGTTGATTCTTCTTATACGCCCACTGAGGCAGATTCCATCATTTCTAGTATGCAGGGGACAGTGCTTGCACCTGTAATCGGTTATGGTGGTTTGACGGACCTCAGTGGTACATTCTTCAATTTTCAACCATATATTGCGGTTAAATGGCAAATCATGGATCGTATGGGATTGCGCCTGAGTCTTGGATACAATCAGGGAACAATCGGACCGGGAGAATGGTATTTAAATGATCGTAAACCGATTGCAGACTCCCCAAAATCGTCATTACAGGGATTAACTATACGTACCATGTTTTATTTTGGCCTATAGTTTCAGGCTATTTTCGTACCCCTTTTCTATAAATTAAACCAATGAAAAATAAGAAAAAATTTCGCCGGATTCCTTTCGCGCTTACTATAATAAGTGTTGCACTGTTTGCTATAATCCCTCTTTCTCAAGTCCTGTATTCCAAAAATCCTTACAGCGCTATTGAAGGTAAATTCAAGATAATGAACCAGATTCTATATTATATCAATCAATTTTATTTCGAAGATGTAGATATGGATGAACTGATGGAAGGAGCATTTCAGGGTATATTTAAACAATTGGATCCTCATTCAATTTATATCCCCACTAAACAGCAGGAAGAAATTGATGAACTTTTTCGAGGTTCTTTCCAGGGAATTGGAATTGAATTCGACATTTTGAACGGCTATATTACCGTTATATCTCCTGTTGCCGACAGTCCCTCCGAACGGGCAGGGCTTATGCCGGGCGATCAGATTATTGCTATCAATGGTGAAGATGCCTATGAAATCACCAAAAAAGATGTTTTCAAAAAGCTACGCGGCCCTAAAGGAACAAGTGTTGAAATCACCATAAGACGATTGGGGGGTGATAAGTTCGACGTAATAATTATACGGGATGATATTCCTATTTATAGCGTACGAGCAGCTTTAATGCTGGACAATGAAACTGGTTATATCTGGCTTACACGGTTTTCTGCAGCAACAGATGAAGAAGTCCGCACGTCATTCAATCAGCTTGAAGCCCAAGGCATGAAAAAGCTTGTTTTGGATCTACGCAATAACAGCGGTGGTTTCCTGGAACAGGCCGCAGCTATCAGTAACTTGTTTATCGCTCGGGAAGACACTCTTGTTTTTACTAAGGGAAAAAGTCAAAAAATGGAACAAGTGTTTATTGCAGATCCCGCGCAGGGACGCGAGGACTACCCGCTCATTGTTTTGATAAACCGAGGTTCTGCCAGTGCCAGTGAAATCGTGGCTGGTGCCGTTCAAGATCTTGACAGGGGTCTCGTATTGGGCGAAACCAGCTTTGGTAAAGGCCTGGTCCAACGACAATTACCATTAAATGATGGCTCAGCTATCCGCGTCACCATTGCCCGTTATTACACACCCAGCGGTCGTCTTATTCAACGGCCATATTCTAATGGCGATACAAGGGATTATTATAAAGACCTATATATTGAAAATCGTGAAACTGTCTTGGATTCTTTAAAGGAACTAAGACCAAAATATAAAACACGATCAGGCAGGATTGTTTATGGTGGAGGCGGAATCACGCCTGATCAATACATTGCCTATGACTTAAAACTTCAAAAAAACACACAAAGATTGCTTACTCATATGAAACGTCCTTTTTTCAATTGGGGATCGAATTATGCCAGTAATCACCGCGATGAGTTTAATACATATGAAAATTTCAAGTCCTACTGGAAACTTGATGAAAGTGACTTTCACGTGTTTTTAGATTATGCAGCAAATGAAGAAATTGAACTAAATCCGGACGAATTGGAAACGGATAAAGATTATATTTTAAATATGTTAAAATCTGAAATTGCCAGCGCTCATTGGGGTAAAGATGAAGCAATTGGCATTCGTTTACATTATGATAATCAGGTTATGAGCGCTTTAAATTATTTTAATGAAGCTGCTAAATTTATCAATAATTCACAGTAAATTAAAAAAATTGGATTTATTGACATTCCCTATCAGAATTAATAATTTCAGCGTCAATTTTTCCGAGGATAATAAACAATAAATAGAACAACGGAGGACTAGATGCTAGTCGAATATTTCGTAAACGGTGGTCCTTTCATGTGGCCCATTCTTCTGTCACTTGCTTTCGGTCTTGCATTTGTAGGGGAACGCTTTTATGCCCTGATCATGTCATCAATAAACGCCCAAAAGTTTTTTGATGATGTAAACAGTACATTGGACAGCAAGGGTGTAAAAGAAACGCTCGAATTATGTGAAAAAACAAACGGTCCAGTTGCTGAAATTTTTCACGCTGGACTTTCCCGGGTCCACCGTGGTATCAGTGAGGTGGAAAAGGCTATCCAAAACGCGGGATCGTTGGAAGTGTCTTTTCTGGAAAAAAACATGATCTGGCTGAATGCAGTGATTACCATTGCACCCATGCTCGGATTTACCGGTACAGTTGCTGGTATGGTCAATGCTTTTGATGCTATTGCGGCAGCTGATGATATTTCACCGGCTGTTGTAGCGGGTGGTATTTCACAAGCGCTATTAACAACTGCCTTTGGATTGATCGTGGCGATGATCATTCAAATTTTTCAAAATATATTTGTATCACGTATTGACAAACTGGTTTTAGAAATGGAAGAACAGTCCATACAGCTCGTTGACCATCTCTATGAGATGGAAACAAATAAAAAATAATACACCGCACCGATGAAAAAGAAACGCCGCTTTAAACGCGGGGAAATTCCCACGGCCTCCATGGCGGATATTGCCTTTTTACTGCTCATATTTTTTCTAGTGACCACTACGATTGATATGGACAAAGGCTTGGGTATTGTTCTACCTGCTGAAGGGGAAGAAATAGAGATTAAAAAAGACAATATTCTTAATTGTCTAATTAATTCCAGTGGCAATGTTCTGCTAGGTGGTGAATCGATCAAAACAAAAGATATCAGCAAAAAAATTCGGCGCAAGATTGCTGAAAACGACAAGCTGATCATTTCTGTGAAAGCTCATGAAAAAACAAAGTATAGTGATTATATAGCAGTAATGGATCAGCTCAAAATGGCTAATGCCAAGCGTATTTCCATAGCGGAAATTGATTAATGAAGGTCCATCGAAAAACGAAGGTATCAAGTGATATTCCAACTGCGTCAATGCCTGATATCATTTTTATGTTACTGATCTTTTTCATGGTCACAACTGTTCTCCGAGAATATTCCGGTCTTCCCGTGGAGCTCCCTAAGGCGAAGCGGATTGAAAAGCTTAAATCAAAACGGCATACGTCCCATATCTGGATTTCAAAAGAAGGCCTGATTTCGATTCAGGATAAACTACACAGTGTTGAGAATGTGCGCCATGTGATGTATGATATACGTGCTGCGGACCCTTTGTTAACTGTTTCGTTAAAAGCTGATAAATCTGCAAAAATGGGGTTGATATCAAATATTCATAATGAACTTAGAAAAGCAGACGCTTTAAAATTGAACTATTCAACTAAAACAGCAGTTGAATAAAGTATGGATAAATATCTACCAGCATTAAGATTCAATTATCCGGTTACAATACGTATTGCAGGACTGGCTGGTGTATTGCTAATAACATTTGGGTTTTTATTTATCCCTCGAAATTTTGATGTTTTTGTATTAGATGAAGCCAATCAAATTATTATTGAACAGATAGATATTCCGCAAACCCAGCAGTTAGATTTGCCGCCGCCGCCAGCACGTCCCTCTGTTCCGATTGAATCAGAAGATGAAGATTTAGCAGACGATTTAACCATTGAAGAAACAGACCTGGGGAGTTTTGAGGCGTGGGACGCACCGCCGCCGCCAGAAGGACCCCGAGTAAAATTTATACCTTATGATGATCCTCCCAAGCCACTCACGCCTATAAGACCGAAATATCCTGAAATTGCTCAAGAGGCTGGGATCGAAGGCACAGTCATTGTTCAGGTCTTTGTAGATAAAAAAGGACGAGTAAAGGAAACAATTATTTTAAAAGGTATCCCAAACACTGGGTTGGATGAAGCAGCTATAGCGGCAATACGTAAAACTCGCTTTTTACCGGCTAAACAACGTGAACGAGCTGTAGGGGTTTGGATCTCTATCCCTGTGAATTTCAGACTCAAATAAAAAAGCCACACTGATTGATTCAGAGGCTTTTTCATTCCTAATAAAATATTAATTTATTCTTCAGCTTTGGAAGCTGCTTTATCTTTTCTAAATATTCCAGAGTATAACTACTGCAATGATTGTTCCAGCAATCGCACCACCGTAACAAAGGATGGCGATGAAGGTACTCACGGACTTTAGCCCTACATCTACAAGGGTGAAGCGGAAACGATGAGCCCAATGGAAAAACGGCAGGGAAATTACGGCGAAAAAGACCAGCTTTATGAGTGGGTGGGACACGGCGGAATGAATTCTTTCGAAATTTAGAGGATCATCGCCCGCCAATCCAAACGGTACCAAGATACCCGTTATGATGATCAAGATGGGAAGCACCATAGCTGCTACCATGCCGCCGGCTGAAAACAGCGACCACCAGATCGGTTCGTTGGACTTCGCCATCCCTACACCCCCAATACCAGCCAAGCAACAATAACGGAAACCACTACCCACCCGGTGTAGAACGTCCCCGCCACCAGTCCTTGGGGAATTCGCTCCTCTCCCCTGTAGAGCACAAGAATCTTGGGTGTCAAGTTAAACCAGGTAATGGTGTGGTAGAGCACAAAAACGAGTGTGATGAGATGCAGCGCAATACTGCTGGGTGACTTCAAAGCGGCCATGAGATTGCCGTAGGCGTCAGCCCCTTGTGTCAGTTTGTAAACCAAGACCAGTAAAAAAATACAATACCCCGCAACGAAGACACTGGTTAGCTCCCTAATC
>PAWC01000040.1 GCA_002713385.1 Fidelibacterota bacterium | reverse complement strand
ATATTTATGAAAATGAAATTGTGCTGACGCTGGACCAGCTAGGTATTGAAGCGTTCCACGATGAAAACGGACTAATTACCAGCAGTTATCACATTGATTTAGAGGGCAATGCGCGTGCCATAACCATGATCAATGGAGGAGAATTTTATATCGCCTGTGAAGATGGTGGAGCTTTCAGGTTGGCAACGAGTTTTTCTTCCCAGTGGGATTTTAAAAACCAATTCGCAAAAGATCTATTCGTAACCCATGTAGCGGTCAATAGCCATCAACTAGCCCTTTCGTGTGCCAGCAACGGACTGGCTTTGTATAAAACTGGAAGTGATAAAAAAGTACAAGAAAGAGGCATTCACGATATTGGTTATGTATATCACTCTGAATTTTCTAACGGCTATCTTTTCGCTGCCACTAGAGAAGGATTGCAAATATTTGAAATTGATGAATAAAGGAAAATGATGAAAAAATTTGTTCTAATAGTAATGATATTAACTATTGTGTTTGCCCAGGAAACACTGTGGGAAGCCAATGGCGTACCCATTCGCCAGGGTGTACATATTGAATGGCAGCGAACTGTTTGCCCCGGTGATAATGGATCAGCCATATTTGTCTGGTCAGATACCCGCAATGGATCCCGGAATGTTTTTGCCCAAAAAGTGAATTCTAACGGTAGTTTTCTTTGGGGTGCTGATGGCGCCGCTGTTACTGACCTTCCCGGACGACAGGAAGATCCTGTTGCTATCACTGATGGCAGCGGCGGTGCATACATTGCCTGGGTTGACTATCGTTTTGAAGAAGAAGGTGATATTTTTATTCAGCATGTGGATAATAACGGCAACCGTCTCATGGATGATGAGGGCGAGTCACTTGCACGTGTTGACGGCCGCCATCTAACAATTAATATGTGTACAGACAGTTCTGGAGGTGTGTTTGTTACATGGCAGGATAAGCGCAATTTACTCGATGATGATATTTATGGAACCCACGTTTCAGCTAGCCATGATATCGTTGCTCCGGGAACCGGTGTAGCGATAATTGAAATGAATGGAAATCAAGGCGCCAAAAGTCTTGAGTATGCCGGCAACGACCAAGCTACATTACTATGGTCCGATACTCGCAGCGGTGCAGGAAATGATATTTATGGACAGAAGATTAATATGGATATGTCCAAGGTTTTTGCCGATGATGGTTTGCCCATTGCGGTTACATCTGAATTGGAAACCAAACCCCGCACCACATATATGAGCAATGATACGTCATTTGTGGTTTGGCAATCCGGAACAGAATCATCCGATATATATTTCAATTTTCTTACCAGTAATGGATTGGTTTTCTCTGATCCTCAAGTTATATCCACTTTCAGTTCAAATAAAAAAGGTCCCCGAGTAAAACGCAATGACGCCGGTGATGTATTTGTGCAGTGGATAGATTATCGCGCTGATACGACTAACGGTAATCATTATTATCAAAAAATCACAAATGGTGGTGTTCGCGCATGGAGTGATGATGGGGTCCAATTAGATAGTGATGGAGATGATCACCATGCTCGTTTTGTGGGTAATGCCTCTGGTGGTGCTCATATCTTCTGGGAACGGGGGACATACCCTAATGTGGATATCATTTATCAAAATATTCAAAGTGATGGTTCATTAGGGCAAACAACTCCGATTTATGTTTCCGATGCAATTGGGTATCAATCCATGCCGATTGCAGTTTATGACTATTCATATGGAGCTTATGTGATGTTTGCAGACCAGGAAAACGGTAGTATTGACATTCGCACACAAAGAATTGCTGGTGGTCAAACAATATTTGAGGATAATGGTATATTGGCCATGGAGGGTCTTGATGGTGATGTGAATTATGTTTCTTCGTTTTATACTGGCGGATTAGATGGTGAATCACTTCTTACATGGATAGATAACCGTAATAAGAAAAAATTATTCGGTGGAAAAGTTGATGCCGATGGAGTCAATGATTCATTATTAAATGGGGTACAACTGGCCGGATATGAGATACTTGTGGAAGAACTGGAAAATGAACCTGTTAGTCTTTTCCAAAATGGTACTCATTTGATTACAGCAATCTTTGATGGTTCATCCGGTTCAAAATTGATACGACTCAATAGATATGATACCGATTTTAATCCGCTCTGGGGTGATTCGGGAATATTTGTGTATGAAAGTCCAGCAGAGCAAAGGAGAGTAGAAATTCTTCCTTTACCATTTGGAAATAATTTTTGTGTATTTTGGTCTGAAATAAGAGATGAATTCGAATATGATATTTTTATGCAGGTGTTTAATCAAAACGGTGAATCACTTCTAGATGATGAGGGTGTGAGATTGGTAGATAGTTCCTTCGTAGATAATTATGTGGAGGCCGCCATGGTAACACCTTCAGGAGAAATCATGTTATTCTGGGTAGAAGATATATGGGGTGACGGGACGTTGAAATATAATTTTATTACCGATAGTGGAACAATAGGTACTAATGGAATTACGGGAGGATATACACTTTCAAATTCAGGTGATCCAGAAAACCTAGTATTAGCAGGATTTTCTTTTGGTGAAGTTGCCGTTGTGGCATGGGAGGAACTGCACAATTTTTCCAANGATATTTATGTCAACAAAGTCAGTGACGATGGTACGCTGGCATCTTCAACCGGTATTGCTGTGACATCAGAGGCTAACGACCAATCAAATATTGAAATTATTAGAGGTAATAATAAGGNNTTAATAGNNTGGGAAGACTTCGCAAATGGTNTTGATTTCAATATTACNGGGCANATCATTGATGTAAANAGTATGGNACTGATCGGTGATAATATTGCCATTTGTCATGAAGACCTATACCAGGGTTCACCTACTTTGGCTTATGATGGTGATGGTCGTTTTATCGTTGCCTGGGAAGATGAGCGAGGCGTGGATAATGGTGATCCTGCCTTATCTGGAGGATTGGATGTTTATGTTCAAATTGTAACAGAAGAAGGCCTTCAATACCAAGCGGGTGGTNTTANTGTAGCCAGTGAATATCACGATCAATCATTACCTCAGCTTCAACATTTGTNTTTTAATGATTATGGANATCCAGTTTGGATGCTGTACTGGATCGANATGCGCAGTTCCGGTAAGGAAGACCTTAAGAATCTTTATGCCCAAGGTATTGAAATTGTAGAATCCAGCATTGAGGATGATTTTGTTCCAACTGAATTCAAGGTATCTGCAGCCTATCCTAACCCATTTAATGGTGCTGTAGCTCTGGATGTCGAAATTTCTGAAGTTGGACCAGTTATATTTTCAATAACTAATATTCTGGGGCAAATGGAATATCAACAGACATTATTACCGACGCGTGCTGGAAAATTTCAGATCACGTGGAATGGAAGAGACCAAATGCAAAAAGAAATTCCCAGCGGAATTTATTTTTATTCAGTAAGTATAAATGTTAATATAGTTAGCGGTAAATTTACTTACTTAAAGTAATATATTAAGTAAGATTGTGCCGTGAAAACTAAATACATTTTCTATTTTCTTTCTATTGGCCTGATTTGGGGTCAAACACTAAATACTCGTTACCATACTCTCGAAGAAATAGAAGCGCTACTGGACTCATTGGACCAGGTCGCGGCCTATGATGATATTTATCATTTGGAAACCATTGGCTATTCCAATCATGAGAATCTGCCCATTAAAGCGGTCAAAATTTCGGATAATGCATCTGTAAAAGAAGACGAGTCTCGAATTCTCTTTATTGGCCAATGCCATGCTGAAGAAATTCTTGGCGTGGAAGCGGTCATTGAATTGATATATTATTTACTCGATCCGCCATCTGCAGACGCCCAACACGTGAATATCCTCCGCCAGAACCTGGAGATCTGGATCGTNCCCACNTATAANCCNGAAGGGTTNAATGTNGTNCACGNTGGNCTNGATGTGAGNTNNCGNAAGAATAANCACGATTTCAGCCCATCCGGTCCATATCCGAACGGTGTGTTCAACTATGATCCAGCCATCGGTAATGACATCGACGGCGTGGACCTGAACCGCAATTACGATTTCAATTGGGCTTTTGGGGATACTTTTATGCAGCCTGACCCATCAGACTATGCGGCACATTATGATTATTACAGGGGAACAGAACCTTGGTCTGAATCAGAAGTATCGGCGATCCGAGANCTGGNCCTGGAGAACNATTTTCTCTTTTCGATTGCCTGGCACAGTTCCCGCTCCGGTCGTCTTTCAGAGAAGGTTTTTACGTCATGGAAATGGGAAGAAGCAAAATTTCCACCCGATACACAGGAAATGATTATAATTGGTGATGAGATTGCTAGCCGTATCGTAAAAGAGGATGGTGTTGAAAATTATGAATCGGTTTTTGGTGGAAGCCGTAACGGCAAGGCTCACGACTGGTTTTATTCTGCTACTGGCTGTTTTCAGTATTTGATCGAATGCGGTACGGCCATTCTCCAGCCGGACANCGTCGAACAGATTGAAGATACCATCGAACGCCTCATGCCGGCNCAGATATACTTACTAGATCGTGCTATTGGATATAATGAGGATGCAGGACAAATCACTGGCATCGTTAGAAATGGAGCTGGAAATGTGCTTGAAAATGTCGAAGTCATCGTGGAAGAAAGACATGGGGGNGTACTGCAGCCGCGAAAAACAGACGAATTCGGGCGTTTTCGACGAATTTTGAATCCGAGTACGTATAACATCCGTTTTCGCAAGTTTGGCTATGAGGAAACGGCAATTCAAGCCACTGCTAATAATAGTGCAGTATACGATACGGATATACTTATGACGCCAAAGACCATGTACGAAATCTCATTTGTATTAAATGATCTATGGTCAGATGTGCGTGTAAAGTATGATAATGGTATTTTTTCAGGAGAACTTGACGCTAATTTAGCTTTTGAACTACCTGAAGGGGATTGGGATCTGACTGTTTATGTTATGGCTGAAGGTTATNATGTCATGCCTTGGACAAGAAAAATAAATGTGGACCGTGACATGCAGATCATTCCCAATTTTGAAGATTTTAGCCCGATCGAATTGGGTATATCCGATAGTAGCTGGTGGAATTTAATTTCTGGATCATGGATCTTCGATGAAGAAAAACTTTTGACCAATTCCAATTTTTTATATAGCAACAATGATTCTTTAGCAGAATCATGGGAATTGGAATCACCCTGGATTGATGTAAGTGGATCGAACCGTATTGTAGTTGAAATGAGTCATCAATACGAAATGGAATGGGACCATGATTCCATCCAGGTAAGTTTGTTGGATGCTGACGGAGAAATCGTCAGAAGAGTTTGGAAAGACCAAAACTGGAATGAAATGGCCAAAGGTTTTATCTGGGNCAATGACACATCTGGATTTGATTCTATAAAAGTTCAACTTTCATTTGGTCGTGACCAAACCGTGGCTTATCGCGGTTGGCAGATTGAGAGCATGAACTTATTTCACGGTTATGAACAGGATCTGTCTATTCAAAGTAGCGATGGTTTCAGTCCCATTAATCTAGGCACGGCCAGTTCAGCATATCCCAATCCGTCCACAGGAATGATTTCTATCGATCTGGAACTGTGGAGGGAACCGCTGGACATAACCATATATAATCTGCTGGGGCAGGAAGTCTACCGGGAAAATCTAGCAGGAATGTCACCTCAACGACATACCTGGCAATTTGACTTACAGAACCGAAGGGGAATACCGGTAAGTTCAGGTGTCTACTTTATTCGTATTTCAGGACAAAGAAAGGAATTCATTCGCAAGTGCGTATTCTTAAGGCCTTAACCATACTTTCATTATCGTTTCTTTTTGCAACCCAACCATCATTTCGCGGTATGGATCAAACATCCATCTTGAATGGGCCAATTCCCATGGCCTATCGCCATTTTATTTCGGAAGCTTATAATATTCCTTTAAGCCAGCTCAATTCCCAGCGCGGTTCTTATTTGATCATTACACCGGACAATATGGAGCAATATTTGGATGAACTGGTTTCCTTCAAGAAGTCCCAGGGATTTGATGTGGTTGTGAAAACATTGAGCGAAACCGGTTCCACGGCTGAAGAAATAAAAAATNCCATTGATTCAGTGTTAACTGCTGATCCCATGCTGGAATATGTGTTGCTTATTGGCGATGTGGATGGAGTGGCCGCCATGCCGTCGTTTTATTATGGTCCGGATAATGATGTGACTGATCAGAAATACACCCATNTACTGGGAAATGACTTTTTCCCGGATGTTTTTATCGGCCGCTTTTCTATGGATTCAATTGCTGAATTAGTGGTCATGATCCGCAAGACGATTAATTATCATCGCCAGCCATTAGACTCGAATCCCGATTGGCTGGACAAAGCATTGATCGTTGCTGGAAACTACAGCAATACTGTACCCATTCCCATTACGCCCAAATGGACATCCTACTGGATTCGTGATCTATTACTCGATGAAGGTTATTCGTCTGTGGATACCGTTTTTTATCCCCCCACGCAACAGGGAGCTGCATTGATCCAGAATATTATCAACAGCGGTGTAGGTATTGTGAATTATCGCGGCTGGGGAGATGCCAACGGCTGGCATTATCCTGAATTTCATGTCAGCGATGTGGCCGGGCTCAACAACGGCTGGATGACACCGGTTTTCACCAGTTTTGTCTGTAATTCAAATGATTTTGCCAACAATGTGGATCCTTGTCTTGGAGAGGCGTTGATCCGAGCCGGGACACCATCAAACCCCAAAGGCGGTGTGGCAATCGTGGGCCCTTCGGATCTGCATACCAGCACCAAATATAACAATATCATCAACGCCTACATGTANGATGCCATGTTAGATGATGGCATAGTGGAACTGGCGCCAGCGGTAAATGCCGGGTTATTAGGACTCGTAAGGGAATTCCCGAACCTTGACGGGCAGGACGAAGCCCAGGAATTTTATTTCCATGTGTATAATATTGTGGGGGATCCGTCTGTTTCGATGTTTTTAACAGAACCTCATGAATTTTCGATCTCAACTGAAGATTTATCAGCAGGGGATGGATTCTTGGAGCTGGAAGTTTCAGATGAGGACGGCAACACTGTGAATGATGCGTACGTATCCGTTATGGCATATGACAGCATTTTGTTTAAAGGAAATACAGATATTGAAGGTCAATTTGAAGCATCAATTACAGTTGGTGATCTATCTAGCATTGAAGTGTATTTGAATAAAAATGGGTTTGTTCAAGGTCATTTTGAAATATCTGTATCCAATTACGATTCCGGTCTTGTGTTGATTGGATATGATCTGGAAGATGGGAATGATAATGGAATAGTAGAAATAGGTGAAGTGATTGATATTTATCCAACATTCATTAATAACGGCAACACTGCCATTGCTGCTTATAACGCATATGCAGATCAATCTTTGGCAGAAAATTGTCAGATCATTAATGAAATAATAGAAACTCCAACACTTGAAGCAGGTGAATCTGGAATAGTAACATCACCAATTACAGTAAGAGTAAATAACAAAGACAGTGACCATATCAAGATCAATTTGAGTGATCAATTAATGGCCTGGAGTTTTGATCTTACTATTCCAATTGAACCATTGATTGTGGATGTCGATTTTTATGATAATTTTTTAATCGGGGAGATAATAGTTGAAATTTTTCCGTTAACAATTACGAATTATACAAATACACAATTTGATGGACTGCATCTATATCTTACAAAATTAGATGATGGAACGACATTATCTCCTTCAGACACGACGTCAACGTTTTCAATAGAACCCTCAAGTGTATCTGAATCATTTGTGGATTACGCATTCGGTCCTGGAGACGCATCTCATGGAAGTTCGATCAGTTACATATTATCAATAATACAGGATACAGTTGAAATTTTTTCAGAACAGCGAGAGGTCCATCCGTATTCAACTGATAATCAACCCATTATACCGACTTGGTATGGATATTGGGCTTATGATGATTCCGATACAAGTTATTCTCAATCACCATTGTTTGATTGGGAAGAATTGGATCCTGCATACGGCGGCAGTGGTGGAACAGAGTATAAACTGGATGACGATGACCACGTGAATGTGCAGCTACCTTTTGAATTCCAATATTTTGGCCGGACCTATGATGAAATGACCATCAGCTCTAACGGTTGGGTATCTTTCGAATTATGTGACATAGACTATTTTTACAATTATACCATCCCCATGGCCATGGGGCCAAAGGCACTGCTGGCTCCATTCTGGGACGATTTGGAAGTGATCNATAATGATTCCATCCGTGTATATACNAAACATGATGAAGACAACGGCCGCTTTATTATTGAGTGGTCCCGAGCCTTGAATGGTTTTGATGAGGTTACAGAAGAGACCTTTGCNATTCATTTATNCGANNAGACTNCCATGCCCACAGAATCNGGGGATGGTGTGATCGAATTTCACTATNTNGANNTNGCTGATGTTGACGCGGATAAAAATTATGCTACTGTGGGCATAGAAGACCACACCAAGAATGAAGGCATACAGTATGTTTTCAACAATGGTTATGCTCCCGGTGCAGCAGATCTTGCAAATGAACGAGTTATTCGTTTTACCACAGAAGCTCCGGAAAATTATGTGGCGCCTTTGGGAACGGAAGATGAAAATCTACCTACGGGTTTTCAATTATTACCAGCCTATCCCAATCCATTTAATCCGGTGACAACCATTCGTTTCCAATTGCCAATTGCTTCAGATGTGAAAATGACTGTTTATGATATTCTTGGCAGGGAAGTGGTTGTTTTACTCCATGAACAAAAGAATGCTGGTATTCATACTATACGATGGAACGGAACAAACAGATTTGGAAATAGTGTCGCAACAGGGACTTATTTTGTTGTTATGAAAACATTGAATTTCAATCAAATTCAAAAAGTATTATTGATAAAATGAGTGTAAAAATGTATACGGCAAATTGGTGTCCATACTGTCGTAATGCTAAAAGATTACTTGAGGAAAAAGGTGTGGCTTACGAAGAAATCAACATTGAGGAATTAGGCATATCTCGCGAAGAATTAGCGAAAATAACGGGAGGTATGACTGTCCCCCAAATCGTCATCAATGATGAACCCATCGGCGGGTACGATAATCTCTGGGCATTGGACCAGAACAGCGAGCTAGATCAAAAGTTCGCTGACTGAATTATTTCAGCAGCGTAACCTTCTGCCAGCGTTCCTGATTTTTTCCCTTTATACGAACAAAGTATGTACCAGTTGAAACAGGAAGACCCTGGTAATTTTGTCCATTCCATGTAAAAACGTATTGACCGGCAACTAATTGGTCGTTCACAAGAGTCTTGACTATTTGGCCATTGATATCATAAATGTAAACCTGTACACGTTGAGGATTTTGCAGATCGATCTGAATATTCGTCTGCGGATTGAATGGATTCGGATAAGCATGGGAAATACTGAATTTATCAGGTATTCCCGGATCAGTTGACATTGCTCCATCCGTAAAAGTAAGGGTATAATCAAAATCACTACCGGCNTCATTTTGACTCACTACTACAAAATAAACTTGTGTGGCATCCGTTGGATCTACATTGATAGGGCTGCCGCTCCAAACGGTCCAGGCATTGTTTCCATAAGTCATGATTGCATGCAGTTCTAAATATGAATCCGGTCCATCGTTGTTAGCAAGTGTTGCTAAAACAGGATCATCCGATGTGAGTCGAATGTATTGCGCTGCATTTTCCTGCAGATTTGTACTTGTTACAGTTTCATCCGTACCGGCACTATATGATACCGTGCTGAACGTGGATGGAGTAGAACTATATGTATCGGCTTCCTCATAATCAAAAGGTGCTGCTGCAGAAGAAGAGGACATGACCCGGTTGGCTACGGACATGCCATTGAGCATTTCAGCAAATGAAGATCCTAGATCATCAAATGCTTCATCCAGTGTTTGAATACTGTATTCACCATAATAGCTGTCATGGGTAATACTCTGCTCCCAAAATTCACGTATAGCTTCATCACTCAAATGGGTATTCACATACTCAAAGAAAATAAATGAGCCATACCAGCGGCTGCTGTTATCAAGATTAAGTGGTTGTTGCGGGTTGTTGAACCAGGATGACATATATTGATAGCAATCGTTTACATCATCATAAACCATTTCTTCCATTTGCACAGCAGTTGCTTCCATGACCCATGATTCTTCCCAGCCATCATACCCAAATTGCACAGCGTGAAAGTATTCGTGGGCAGCGGTTACTTGAATATTTTCCAGTTCAGTATTTCCAAAACCACTGTAATTATGTCTCAAAACCATATAACTGGCTATGGCATTCACTTCATTTACGCCTGAAGAATGTTCATTATTGCCATTATTATTGGCATACAGTTCAGGTTGAACATATCCGTAAACACCTGCTCCCGCATTGCGAACATATACATCATATGCACCTGAACCGCCATTATCATTGTTTGCTGAATAGAAATCATCACTAGGCGGTTCTGTAAAGCTGTTAAAGGTCAATTCAACTGCAACGACATAGTTCAATTCTGCTGACATCTGTTCGATATAATCTGGAACAGAATTACTATTTGTATCGGCAGTACTCACAGCATTACCGCCAGTTGTTGTATAGTGAAAACGAAACTTACCATTATCATACGTTTCGTCAAGACCGCTGGCTTCAGTTCGTTCATCCAGGGAACGGTTAACAATTCGGCCGTCAAAATTAAAACCCAGGGATCTTAATTCATTCTTCATTTCTTCAGGAAGGCTATGGCCAAATCTTGCAATAATGCGCAAATCATCACTGATATGCTTTTTTGAAGATTGATTCGAAAAAACTTTGATGATATTATGGGCAGATTGGACTGCCTGAGGATGTGGCGCAGCTGACAGGCATCCCACAATAAATATTATAGCTAATATGCGTTTCATGGCTTGACTCCTGTTTTGAGTGGTTTAGGCGGCAATGGTTTTATCCATTGCATTAAATGTTCTTGTGTTGCAAGGCTTAAAGTTGGGTAAGCCCGCTGGACTTTGCGTATGATGGGTGTGGCATCCCTTGGCCCAATTATGCCATTATATTTTTCGGGTATAAGATCCTGTGCAAAAATACTATAGGTCAAATAAGTAAAGTATTCATCATCTGTCAATTTTTCGTTATCGTGATCAGANTCAAGTTGTTGTGTGACCGTTAATACTTGTTCTGGTGTAGCCTGAGAAGTATTGCAGGCAAACAAAAGAATGCTAATCATTAGAAAATTAATCTTCATGGTCATGTTTTCGATATTTTTTCATCCTTCTCTTGAATAAAAAGAAACGGACGAAAAGCCCCATCAGTATTAAACCGACTACGTAAAATAAAGCATAATAGGGTAGGAATTCAATCATCTTTATTGTGTCAGTAAATCGTAAATATACGTTCCTGCCAGAATGATAATACCTAATGCGAGTTCTGTATTTACTTCATCAGAACCATCCCCGGAAATAACACCGCTAATGGTGAAAGCAATCCCAGTGAAATAAAAAACGGTACGTAAACGCGAGTCCGATTTATAATTGGAAAAGCCTGCAGACTGATCTTGTTCCATCAAAGCGACAACTGTTTCTGCAGGATAATATAAGGCAACAATGATGGTTTGCCTATCATCGGAAAGATAAAATTCGAAATTTTCAATTCTTCCATTGATACGAAAGGCCAATTGAGTCGATTCTTCGGCATTGGTATTTTCGATAGCAATAACTGGGTTTACCAGGGGTTTCGATCGCAATGTTGTCGTATCGCCATACGNTTGATGCACGGTCATATAAAACCAGTCTTCATTGACCCAACCCGTTATATTTTCAATATTCAAAGGTGCAGACGATTCGAGAGTCAGGAACAATCCATTTTGCTTGGGATCTATACGTAAATTATTTATAAGTGATTTTTCCTGTCCCCAGCTAATTCCAGTGAGTAATAACAGCAGAATAATCGTTTTTTTAGTGGATATCTTTTTAATCATTTCAGAAGAAACTAAATATAAAATTGGGAACAAAGAACAAAGGAATCTGCTCAATAGAGTAAATTCCAAGAGTCAATTCCACCCATAAACTTTAAAAAATTAAATCAGCAGGANAAATTTTGAAAAATACACTATTACCATTGTTAATCATTATAAACTCAATTTTTGCACAAAATTATGAAATCGATAACGTACGTGCGATAGGCCAAATACCTTCTACTTCTTTCAGTGATATTTGGGGCTATACCGCCCCCGATGGTCATGAGTTTGCTTTGGCCGGTAAAAGTGATGGCACGTCAATCATAGACATCTCTACTAATCCACACAATCCAGTTGAAGTTGGTTTTATTCCAGGCGCATCTTCTACATGGAGGGATTTGAAAGTACATGGTCATTATTGTTACGTCACCAATGAAACAGGTGGCGGGCTGGATATCATTAGCCTCGAAGATCCTTTCAATCCATATAAAGTTGGCGCCTATACATCCACATTCACCTCGGCACACAATATTAATATTGCCGATGGGTATGCCTATATTTTTGGAGCCAATGTTGACGCTGGTGGTTGCAGAATTCTAGATCTTACGGATCCGGAAAATCCAGTAGAGGTCGGTTCATGGGAAACCACTTATTTTCATGATGGTTATGTAAAAAATGATACACTGTATGGTTCCGGTATTTATTATGGCTCTTTATATATAGTTGACATCTCAGACAAAACTAATCCCACTACATTGGTTGAACACAATTATAGCAATTACGGCAGTCATGCTGTGTGGGTATCTGATGATTCCAAATATGCTATAACTGCAGATGAAAAGAATGGGGGCTATATCAATATTTTTGACATCCAGGATTTCAGTAATATCAATCATCTATCCACATGGTATCCCAATGAAACAAATGCTTCTAACAAATCCGCACACAACGTGTTTTTCAAAGATAACTTGCTTTATATTTCTTACTATGTTTATGGAACACGAATCGTGGATATGTCTGATCCGTCCAATCCTGTTGAAGTAGGATATTATGATTTTTACCCGGGTCAGCAGGGATTATATANTGGGAATTGGGGAACTTATCCTTTCACCGGTAATGGATTAATTTATTCAACAGATTTTAGTGGTAACGGCTTTTTTGTTATGAGTTATCCCTATATGGGTGAAATTGAATTCGAAGAATTAAATGATACAGAAAATGCTGTGACCCTTATTCCGCTTGAAGTNCAAATCGTTGAAAGCGCAGATTATCCTATAGATTTTTCTACTTTACAACTATTCTGGGGCTTGAATGGAACGATTGCGGATTCTATGGATATGGTTGCGGGGACTGCAGGAGGTTATATCGGCAATATTACTCCTACCGGTGAAGACGGTTCAATGCATTATTATGTCTCCTATGAAACGACTGGCGGTGAACGGGTTTCAAAACCTTACGGTGCTCCATTATCAACATTTTCATTCAATATTGGCGCAGATCAGGTGCCTCCAGTTGTGCATTCAATATCGAACCTCAATGATCAATTCTATCCTGCTGGTAGTTATGAAGTTTATATTGAAGCCTCAGATAATATTGGTATTGGTACAGTTGAATTGCAATGGCGGGTTGGAAACAGCGATGTACAAACAGCAGCTTGTTCAGAAATAGGAACATCTGGAATATATGAGGGCACTGTAACATATTCAGACGTTGATCCGGTAACATTCATTACATACTGGGCCGTAGTTACAGATGCTTCAAGCATGGCCAATCAGACTGAATCAGAGTTAAAAGTTTTTGCTGTTACAGATGATTATACACTAGGTGATTTTGAAAATGCAACTGCATTGGATCGTTGGGATCTGGGAGAATGGGGACGACAATATGTAAATTCTGATATAGGTCATGCATTGAATGATAGTCCTGGCTCAAATTATGAACCAAATTCAGAAAACCCCTGTTATCTTGTAGAACCGCTGAACCTCACTTATTTCGATTATGCCTATTTTCATTTTTATTCTGGTGAAATGTTCAGTGAGGGGGATTATGGTTATTTGCAGTTTAAGCGAGGTTCATCAGGAATATGGCAGACTATATTAACTGTAAACAGCTTTAACCAGATTGAGGAAAAATTTGTTGATTTGGACAGTTTTATCAATGAAGATGAACTTTATATACGCTTGCTTTTCACATCTGATGGTAATGAAGAATCTATTGGCTGGTTTGTAGATGACATTCATTTAATTCTTAACCAAGAAATGCCGGATGTCAGTGTAAATGATGAATTTGTATTACCTTCTACAGTTGAACTGTATCCAGCCTATCCAAATCCGTTCAATCCCGTCACATCCATTCGCTATAACTTACCGCAAGCAGGACTGGTTAATCTGAAAGTGTATGATTTAATGGGCAGAGAAATCCGTACACTTACGGCCGGTTTTGAAAATGCGGGAGTGAAATCAGTAGTATGGGATGCCAGAGACAATCACGGCAATATGATCAGTTCTGGTGTTTATATCTACCGTTTGGAAGCAGCAGGACAGGTNCAAGCAAACAAATTGATTTTACTGAAATAATTTACTCAAGACACTTTTTAGTAGTTCAAAATTTCAGGAAAGTTAAATCACATTTGAAAAGAGCAGGATCACCTGCCCTTTTTTATGCGTTCAAATTATACTTTTCGATACCTTTTACAAGCGCGTCCAAAATAGTATCCATGATTGTTTCCGATTGGAAATTATTAACCATGGTTATAATAAGGATCGGATATTCAACCGGCTTCAAAAATGGTTCAAAAATTGAGAAGGGATTTTCTTCATCCAAAATTGTATCAATATTTTCACCGTTTTCTAAACGTTCCTTCAACTCTAAAGATATTTCCTGAATGAGCTTACGCAACTCAGCGCGGTTCATTGATGCAAGATCGGGNTGTTTTAATTGTTCTGACAATTTATGATATNAAATTATATCATTAAGTTAAGGATTTTGCGGTTGAATAGAGAAGAGTCTAAACGGTAATTTCCATGCTAAATATTTTACATTCATGAAGTTTAAAATCATCACAAGCATATTATTGGTTTCAGCCTTGCTTAATAGCCAGAGCAATATGACCGGCGCCTTTGGGACCGTTACCATCGATGGTAAAGTGTGGAACCAAATTGCGTTGCGGCCTGTGACACCATTTTGGAAATTTAATATTGCCTGGGATCTGGTGTTTTATTTTGATCAGGATGGCAATGTGTATGATGAGAATTGGAACTTCTCTTCTGGTGAAAAGGCAAAAAATACAATCATTGATAAGATTTACTATATCAGTTATGGACGTAAATCTGACCCCCTCTATTTCAAAATCGGCGCTTTGGATAGAGTAGACTTAGGGTATGGTATTTTGGTAAACGGGTATTCCAATGCTGTCCAGTATCCGTCCGTTCGAAATGTAGGCCTTGATTTAAGCGTAAAAAATAAATTGGGTTCCGCACAGGGATTTGTGAATGATTTCAAACAAAATATTGGTATCGTCGGAGTCCGGTTTCGATTACCAAATAATTTCAGAAATCTTTTCTTTATGCCTGTTGCTTTTTCTGTTGTTTTGGATCGAAATCAATATCTTGGCTTGAAAGATTTTGATGGTGACGGCCGGCCGGACCTGGTGGATCATTTTCCGAGAAATGACGATTATTGGCTTGATTCTGACGGTGATGGCTTGGCGGATAATCATGCAGCAGAATTTGATAGAGACGGTGATGGTTTTCCGGATGTGTATGATATCGATGCCATCCATTCTTTTTGGGATAATCTGGGAGAAGCTGTAGGTCAGGATTTCAGTAATGAGACATTTTATGATTCACTTCCTGACCAGGAAGCGATACTGCTACCTGAACCTTTAAATGTGAAAAAATCCCCTGATCCAATTGGTGCACTGGCCATTGATTTCGGGTATCCTATTGTCGTCCAGGATAATATGAACATTACTGTCTATGCCCAAGCTGCTCAAATGATAGGGACTACTTTACATCCAGGAACTGGTGTTGAAAAAAATTTAGGAATGGGCCTCGTACCTCTTGGGGTTGCCAGTCATTTTGGACCAGCTTCGTTTAGCTTTGAATACAGGATGATACCTAAAGGACAATTCGAATTCAGTTATTGGAACAGGGCTTATGACTTGGAGCGGGCGACGTTTGTTACGTCCTTCGGCGAAACGAAAGTTGTAACGAAAGAATCGAAATTAGGTCGCTATGGAGAGCAAAAAGGATTTTATGCTCACTTGGGAATAAATATAGGATCGATACTCAAAGCCGGTGCTTCTTACCAAAATCTTCTGGGCAAAAATTGGGATGATATTGAAGCTGACTATGTAGAATCTGAAAATAAGAGCTTCCTCGCATCGCTCAACCTAACAAAAAGTATCAGCCGCTTAAAATATGCACGTTTATATTATCAGCAGCGCAATGTTCCTAATCCATTCGATTTTGAGTATACAGAGGGTACAATTATGGGTTATCAGGCAGGAATTGAAATTGCTTCTGGTATAATGCTCAATTATACTTTCCAACGTTCTTTNCGAGATCTGGACGGCGACGGCGATGTGGATAGTCCTGATGAAACTATAAATCTAACAACAATAGAAACCTCATTTTCGCTCTGATGGACGCAGCAGAAATACGCAAATCGTTTATCGACTTTTTCAGGGATAAGGGTCATCAATTTGTGCGCAGCGCATCTGTGGTACCCCATGATGATCCAACATTGTTATTCACTAATGCTGGAATGAATCAATTCAAACCCATTTTTCTGGGTGAGCAGCAGGCAAATCACCTCCGTGCTGTAAACAGCCAGAAATGTATCCGTGTTAGTGGTAAACATAATGATCTGGAAGAAGTAGGCTTCGATACTTTTCATCATACATTTTTTGAAATGCTGGGCAATTGGTCTTTTGGTGATTATTATAAAGCAGAAGCAATTGAGTGGGCCTGGGAATTGTTCACTTCAGTCTGGGGGCTCGATAAAGAGCGCCTTTGGGCTACAGTATATGAAGATGATGATGAAGCATTTGAGCTATGGCCCAAAGTCACGGATATCGATCCGGCCAGAGTTTTAAGATGCAGTAAAAAAGATAATTTTTGGGAAATGGGTGAAACAGGTCCATGCGGTCCCTGTTCCGAAATTCATTATTACATTGGCAAAGATCCAGCAGAACAATCTGCTGAAAGTGTGAATAATTCAGATGAATATTGGGAATTATGGAATCTGGTTTTCATTCAAAACAATCGGTTGGAAGACGGCTCATTAGAAGAATTACCTGAAAAACATGTCGATACCGGTGCTGGCCTCGAAAGAATAGTAACAGTGCTTCAAGGTAAAACTAGTAATTATGAATCGGATCTATTTTCAACCATTATTTCTAAAACAGAAGAATTAACTGGAAAATCGTATATAGATAATGCCGCACCATTTCAAGTGATTGCCGATCACATTCGCATGCTTTCATTTTCTATTGCTGATGGCGCATTACCTTCCAATGAAGGAAGAGGCTATGTTTTACGCAGGATCCTGCGCCGTGCTGCCCGGTTTGGCAGAATGCTCGATCAGCATGAACCGTTTATCTATGGTTTGGTAAAGACGGTCTGTGCTGTGATGGGAGACGCATTTCCTGAATTGATCGAAAAGCAAAAACATATTACTAAAATGATCAAAGCTGAAGAAACTTCATTCAATGAAACACTTGATAGAGGTATTCTTCATTTTGAAAAATTATTAAAAAACTTAAAGGGCAAAACAATCCCCGGTGATGAAGCATTCAAACTTTATGATACTTATGGTTTTCCGTTGGATCTGACGCAGCTCATGGCTCAAGAACAAGGCTTACAGGTGGATGAGCAGGGTTATCATAACGCAATGGATGCACAGCGCAAAAGAGCCAAAGAATCTGGTAAATTCAAGGCAGATATGAAGAATATTAAATGGACAACAGTCAACGAAGGGAACGATTCAACTTTCCTTGGCTATGAACAGATAACGGCTGAAGCGAGTATCAAACGTTACAGTGTGATGGATGGAATTGTATTGCTTGTATTAGATGAAACACCGTTTTACGCAGAATCCGGAGGACAGATCGGAGATACGGGAACTATAACAGGCGCTGGCATTGATCTTATTGTCAATGATGTTCAGAAAGAAAATGATGTTTTTATTCATTACTGCTCAGGAGATTTCGAAGTAACAAATATTAGTAATANAGTAATGTGTTCTGTGGATGGGCCGCGCAGGCAAAACATACGCAAGAATCACACAGCAACCCACTTAATGCATGCTGCGNTGAAAGAAGTGCTGGGTGAGCATGTGAACCAGGCTGGTTCACTTGTGCATCCGGATTATTTACGTTTTGACCTAACACATCACGAAAAAATAACCGCTGATGAGCTTCGCCAAATTGAGACCATCGTAAATCGGGAAATATTGATTAACGTGGATGTGATGACCTCAGTTAAAGATTATGAAGATGCCCGCAGGGGTGGGGCTGTTGCAATTTTTGGGGAAAAATATGGTGATACAGTCAGGGTCTTGACCATTGGTGATTTTTCCAAAGAACTTTGTGGTGGAACACATGTTGATCGTACTGGAGATATCGGGTTTTTTAAAGTGACGGAAGAATCTTCTCTGGCAGCTGGAGTGCGGAGAATCGTTGCAGTGACTGGCCCGAAAGCAGTTGAGCATGTTCAGCAGCAGTCTGCTATTGTTGAAGCTCTGCAATCAAAATTAACAAGTTCTGCGGAAGATTTGAGTGCACGCGTTGTTCAGCTTCTTCAGCATAAAAAGGATCTGGAAAAAGCGCTGAAACATAAGCAAAAATCATCTTCATCCTTTGATTCGCAAATAATCATATCAAAAGCTAAAAAAGCTGGTGGCAAACAAATTGTTATTCATGAAGCGGATGCTGCAGATATGGATACGCTCAAACAATTTGGTGATCAATTGTTGAATGAATTGGATTCTGGTGTTGGTGTTTTAGGATCAACTGTAGGCGAAAAACCGGGTATTGTCGTGGTGGTTACAAAAGATTTAAATGAAGCTGGAATCAATGCTCCTGAACTGGCAAAATCCATCGGTGCCATCATGGGCGGTGGCGGTGGCGGTAGGCCTCATTTAGCAACTGCCGGGGGAAAAGATAAGTCCAAGTTGAAAGATGCCTTAAAGAAAGCTGAAAAAATTATAAAAGACGCATTGNAAGGATAAAATGCAATACAAGCAAGATGGAGATACATATATTATTTACATTCAACAGAATGAACAGGTCATGGCTACTCTTACTCAATTCTGTATTGATAATGAAATTCAAAATGGACAGATTTCAGGAATAGGTGCAATTAAAGATATTGAGCTGGGTGCTTATGTCCTTGAGGAACAAGAATATATTGTTTATAATGTTAAAGAAATATGGGAACTCACATCATATCAAGCGAACATTCAGCTGAAAGACGGGGAACCATTCATCCATGCGCATATTAATATCAGTGATCATAAAATGAATGTCAAAGGCGGTCATTTATTCGAAGCAACTGTAGCAGCTGTAGGAGAATTTGTTTTGCGGAAGATTAATACAGATGGGAAACGGGTATTGGATCCCGAAATTGGTTTGGCAACAATGTGTTTTATCGATTGAGACATGATGATTAAAAAAATTGTCAGAACAGAAAATGCACCACTGCCGATTGGTTCATACAATCAAGGTATCATATCAAATGGCTTTGTTTTCACCGCTGGTCAAATAGCCATCGATCCATCAACAGGAAAACTTATTACGGGCAGTTTTCAGGATCGGGTTGAGCAAGTATTTAATAACCTTGAAAATATTTTAAAAGCTGCAGGAAGTGATTTGTCTAAAGTTGTGAAGTTCACAGTTTTCTTAACCGATATGAATAATTATGCCGATGTGAATGAAGTCTTTAACAGCAGGATAGATGAACAAGTCGCACCGGCCAGGTCCCTNGTGGCTGTGTCAGGCCTCCCTGCAGGAACAGATGTTGAAATTGAATGCGTTGCAGTGATTAATGAATGAAACGATTCATTATATTGATCATTTGCTGCACTTGGTTATATCCCCAGGGAGCAGATTCTCTAAAGTCAAAATCACCTGCAAAAGCAGCACTGTACGGTGCCATGTTCCCCGGCGGTGGACAGGTTTATAATGGTAGGTGGCTTAAGGGAGCGTTTCTTTTGTCCCTGGAAGCAGCGGCCATTAATCAATGGTATTCGAATGGGGATATTTATAAGAAATATGAATCAGGGAATTATAGTTTGTCAAAACATCGCTATCTTGAGAAACGCAATAAATTTGCCTGGTGGGTAGTGTTTATATATGTCTACGGTATGATTGATGCAGTAGTGGATGCCCATTTGAATTCATTCAACAGAGTCATGGCAGAGAATATTGAATTATCAGAAACGAACGAGGAAGAATGAGTAATCAACGGGAACAATGGGGATCAAAACTTGGCTTTATATTAGCCGCTTCTGGATCAGCTGTCGGAATCGGTAACATCTGGAAATATCCACACATGGCCGGTCAAAATGGCGGTGCTGCATTTACAGTTGTATATCTGGTGTGTATTCTGGTGGTGGGTCTATCAATTGTGATTGCTGAATTCGTCATTGGTAGAAGAACACAATTAAGTCCAGTTGGGGCATTTGAAAAACTGGCCCCTGGCACCAATTGGAAATGGGTGGGATTTCTTGGTGTGGCTTCTGCTTTTGTGATTCTTTCCTTCTATGGTGTTGTGGGCGGTTGGATAATGAAATATATAGTTATCTCTATCACTGGCGGTTTTAAAGAGTTGTCGGGAGATCCGGCTGCGGCAAGTAGTGTTTTTAATAATTATATAAATGGTACGTGGAGCCCAATTTTCTTTCAAGTTATTTTTATGACCGTTTGTATTTGGGTCATCGTTAATGGTGTTAAAGGTGGAATTGAAAAATGGTCCAAGATCATGATGCCGCTT
>PAWC01000039.1 GCA_002713385.1 Fidelibacterota bacterium | reverse complement strand
ATCACTGAAGATTTGGACTGGCAACAAGATAGTACAACACTCTTTGCTGCCTGGCAGAGTGATGATACCTATGAGATTGTCTATTATGAATATTCCTTTGGTACAGCGCAAGGTGATTCCAACATCGTTGCCTGGATAGACAATGGTACCAGTACGGATGCAACGGTCACTGGACTGTCATTAACAAATGGAACAACATACTATGTGAATATCCGTGCCTATGATATGGCCGAAAACCAGTCTATGATGGTGTCGAGCAATGGTTTAACTATAGATTTCACAGCACCAGAAATTGGTGAAGTATCTGATGGTAGTGGTACTGATATCAATTTGTCCAACGATGCAGCAAATGCATCTGCTAACTGGACAGGATTTGTAGATTCATTAAGCGGAATTGAATTGTATGAGTATGCGTTAGGATCTACATCCGGGAGTAATGACATTATTGATTGGACAGACAATGGAACAAGCACCTCTGTTCTGGAGCACAGTGGTTTAAGTTTACAGCATGCAGAACAATACTATTTTTCTGTCCGCGCAACGGATCTGGTAGAAAATATTTCTGCTGTTGCGTCCAGTGACGGCTATGTGATTGATATTTATCCCGGCCCGCCCACCTTTGTGAGCATGACTTTTGATACAGCAGCAGAATTATTATCATTGACCGAGGACAGGGTAGTGGACATTGTTTTATCGGAACCTTCTGTCAGTATGGAATATGCATTGTCATCGATTCTTCCTGTAAATGATGTTTCTTCATTGAGCAACGATTCTATTCAGATTAATTTGACGGCACCGTTTGCCAGTCTCGATACGCTACAATTTTCCATTTCCAATTTGACTGATATGGTTGGCCTGGACAGCAGCTATGCATTTACGATCTATACCAGGACCCAAGCGGATTATAATGATGATGGTGTGATCGATGTAACAGATCTGGCGACATTTTCAACTGCCTGGACCTCCGCTGATTACAGTCTGGAGCTTGGCCCTGTTACCGGGACAGTACCCCATCTGGTCCCAACACCGGATAATGTGTATGATTTACGGGATATTATGACATTGGCCAGAATGTGGCATTGGTCAAATAATACACCTTCATTACTGCTGGCAAATATAAATCAATATGGGCCCCAGCTCGATATACAACAATCCGGTAAAATACTGGAAATAGCGCTTACAGAAGATGTTGTGTCTGGACAGGTATTGGTTATTTATGATCCAACAAAACTGGCAATAGAAAATACCATTGATCTATTGAACCAAAATGAGATACAATTCAAAAGCCACTTTAAAGAAGCAGGTAATCTGCTCATTGAAAAAGCGTTTTTGACTGATATACAGGAAAAACACATTTCTCTGGAGACGAATTCGTTAGATGAGGAAGATTCATATATTTCAATTCAATATACATTCTTGGATCAGTTTAAGAATGTAATAGCCCAAGGCTTTATGTCACAAAAAGTCATCGCTGTACCTGATGAATTTGCCTTACATCAGAATTATCCAAACCCATTTAATCCCGTAACGACCATTCATTATGATATTCCGGAAGAAACGCATGTGAATCTTATCGTATATGATATTTTAGGCCGGGAAGTCAAAATGCTGCTCAATCAAACAGAGCAGCCAGGGTATAAATCAATAAGATGGAATGGTAGAAATAACGCTGGTCAAGAAATCAGCGCAGGCATGTATTTTTACAGGCTCGAAACAACCGGGTTTGTTAAAGTGCATAAAATGGTATTGCTGAAGTAGTTTAATCCTTTAGTGTAATAGATATACCCAGTTCTTTTTCAATATCCTCCACCATCTCTTTTTCAGACGAGAAGACCATNCCATCAGCTTCCACTAAACTGGCCACTTTAGGGCCAAATTTATTCTGNAGNTCATCCTCTGAANAATGAGCTTTGATCTCGGCACAGAGATTAATGGCATAATTACGTCTGCCGAAGCTGTCCAGCATTAATACGAGGCGGGCAGCGTCCTGCATAAATTCCACAGCTCTTCCTTCAGAATGATCAGGAAATAACTCTGTAATTGCTTCGCTCCAGGCTTCCCGTTCTTCAAAATCCATTTTATTNTCAGCCAATAGTAAACATACAAAAAGATGTGTCACAGCTTCCAGTGGTGTCATTTCCTGTTGATTATCCATTGCTATTTCCTTGTATTTCTTGCCATTCGTTAATTGTGTAGGTTTTCATGCTCAAGGCATGTATTTCCTGTTTGATCATATCATTTAAAGCATTATAAACGAGCNTATGACGCTCTAGCAAGTTTAAACCATTAAAACTGGAAGAAACAATAACAGCGCTTAAATGAGCCCCGCCGTCAAAATTTGTATGGTTTATATGCCGGCCCGTATCATCCTTGATCTCTAATTGCTCGATATCTAAATGCTGATGAAGCCGTTTTTCTATTTCTGAATACAAAGACATGTCATATTATATGATTAAGTGAACTAAATTTAATCATGGACACACACCCGGAAGAATACAAACTCACATCAGCGGATATTGATAAGACAGAAAATAAGATTGCTAATTTTGATCTTTCCCGTGAGCAACAAATTCTATCCGTTATTCCTCAAAAGCTTGAATCATTGCTGCAAATAGAAATGAACGAATTCATGGTCGAATTAATCAGTGATGTTTCTAAACTATATAACGTTATAATGTCACTGCCAAATTTGAATGACGAAATAAAACGCAGTATCTTATATGCTTTAGAATATTTTATCAATAAAGATGATGATATTCCTGATGAAATTCCAGAATTAGGTTATTTAGATGATTGGGCGATTGTAAGGTATGTCGTGGATCAGATAATGAAGGACAATTCAGAGCTGTTTCAAGCCTGATCAGCTAAATCTTCTTCGGAAAACTGCCATTTGCATTTCGGGCACCACCAGGGTTTTCCAAAATATGTAGGATCGTTATCAACAAGCTGCATAGCTGTTTCGCATTTAGGACAATTGCGTTCTGCACCTTCTTCAGGCCAAACGTAATCTGGTTTAAATTTTATTGCGGGATCGTATGTAGAGATTTTATTCATGGTGAAAATTTAGCAACATTTCAAACATGAAAACAGTCTCAATCAACCAGTTATTTGCCAAAATATATAAAGTGCTGAAAAGGTCATCATCATGCCAATATACTGTGCGATCTTATGTTCACTGCGCAATGCTTTGAATTGGTTGTATTCATGATCGAAGTATAATGCGACTTTTACAGTATCACCAATAGGAACGTATACTCGTTTAATTGCGTTCTGTAAACGNGCTTTTACGACTTCATTTTTTATTTGCGGGGGTGCGTATCCAATTTCATGAAAACCGGCTAAAACAAGCACAGGATGGCTTAATGGGGATACGCCTACTTGCACACCATCAATAAAAAGTGGTATTCCCAAACTATCACATGTCGGATATACATACCCCGTCTCCGGGATCTTTTCTGTAGAATCAGGAGTTACTGCCCATAATGTTGTAAAACACAGGATTTTGGAGAATATGATTGCAAATCGTAAAAACACGCTCATGAAAATTATTCCGCATCAGGTATCAGTTCAACCAGTTAATTCATTGGAATTAAACCGAAAGACAGCGAATTTCACGCCTGAAAAATGACCTGTTTAAAGCAGATCTGCCGCTCCGCCTCATTAATCTTTATGGTTTTTCTTTTCGTTTTTTCTTCTTGCGCTTATTTCAATACCTTTTATAATGCCCAGCAATATTTCGAACAGGCCGAAAAACAACGCCTGGAAAAAGCGGGTGAATCTATCCCGCCCAGTGCCATCGATGCTTACGGCAAGGTGATCGATAAATCCCAGCATGTTATCGATGAATATCCNGATTCGAAATTAGTAAAAAAAGCATTGCTGCTCATCGGTAGATCGCGTTTTTATCGCAAGGAATACCGCATTGCTGAAACTGTATTTAAACAATATACAGATACATATACTGATGATGTTGAACAAGCGGAATATTGGTTGGCACTGTGTAAATGGAAATTAGGTAAACCACAACCGGCTCTCGATGTATTGCAATCCATGCTGGAAACAGCAACTGATAATAATTTTATTTCCTCAATTTATCTTTCCAAAGCTGAAATTAATTTGGATATAGATAATCCGAAATTAGCACTTGAGTATCTTGTTTTGGCGGCTGAAACCAACAATGATCGTGATGAGCGTGGACAAATCTATTATAGAATTGCTGAACTGGCCTATAATGCAGAAGATTATGAACAGGCATTATCGGCAAATACGGAAGTGGTGAAAAATTCAACATCCAAGAAGCGAAAAGAAGAAGCAAACCTNCAAATTGTGCGCATACATCGCTTACTGGGGAATTGGGATACAGTTAAAGACCTGATCAAATCGATGCTCCTGGATAAAACGTTTCAAACAATTCATGGTGACCTTGATTTGGAATTAGTTAAGCTCTATCAGATGGATGGTCAGATTGAGGAAGCAATCACAAGAATCGAATCCATCAAAGAGGATTATAAAAATTCAAAAACTTCCGCTGAAGCCTATTATATCCATGGTGAAATAGCATTATATGACCTTTGGAATCTGGATGACGCAAAAAAATATTTTGAGCGGGTTACACGAGAGTACAGGCAATCAATTTATACATCCACAGCAAATCTGCGCGCCAAGGAAATAACGAAATATCAAGAGTCCCTAGAGGAAATAACAACATTGGATGATCATATACTGCTAACCANTGCTNTACTGGATTCACTTAATGATGATTCATTAANGTTAGTTCGTGAAAAAGAGGTTAATAATTCAAGAATATCCATCGCCAGCCATTATTATAATTTGGGTGAATTAGAAGCATTCCACTTTAAAAGACAGGATTCTTCCATGACCCATTTTCAAAGGATTGTTAATGAATTTCCTGAATCAGAATATTACCCAAAATCTCTCTTTGCTTTATACTATATCAATTTTAGCACGGGTGACACAATAACGGCTGATATATACAGTAAACGTATCCTAGATGAATTACCGTCCTCTGAATATGCAGATTATTTACGCAAAGCATTGGACTTGCCGGTAGATCNAGGATCGGTNCAAGCGATGCTGCGCCAAGGAGAATTAGAGTGGCTNATTACTCCAACCAATGCCTTGACACATTATAGGAATATTNTTTTAACAGANAGCNAGAGTGAAACAGCAGCACGGGCAGCATATTTTTTAGCATACAATTATGATTACACTTTCTATGAACCGGACAGTGCATTAAAATATTATTCTTGGTTGCATGAAAATCATGAAAACTCTGAACAAGCGTTGGCTAGCAAATTACGTTTTGAAATTTTGCAACAAACACTTGTAGCTGTAGAGGAAGATTCGCTTGGTAATTGAACTAGCAGAAATTTTATCCAATGAGCAGATCGCCCAGGGCATTTGGCGGATGTCAATGCATGCTCCAAAAGTAGCAGCTGATTATGTAGGTCCTGGTCAATTCATCAATCTGCTAACTGATGACAACTGGGATCACCTTGTTCGACGTCCTATGAGTATTGCGTTTGTCAAAGATGATGCAGTGGATATTATTTATAAGATATTCGGTGAAATGACAGATCAGTTCTCACGAAAAAACTCCGGTGATACCATGAACATTCTTGGGCATTTGGGTAATGTATTTTCAGATTGGGACAGGCAGGATAAGGAGCCCGTTTTGATCGGCGGGGGAGTCGGACTGGCGCCTATATTAAATTTATATGAATTATGTACTGACGCAGTGTTGATCATGGGCGCTAGGACAGCTGCTGAACATTTTATGAAACATGAGCCGGAAAATCATATTTACTTGACCACAGATGATGGATCATCCGGCATTGATGGTAATGTTCTGACAGCGCTGAATGAAATTGACTTGCATGAGAATTCAATCATTTATGCCTGTGGCCCGGAACTCATGCTTCTTGCTGTTCAAAAATTTGCTGTTGAAAAAAATGCAAGAGCCCAATTATCCGTGGAAAGTTACATGGGCTGTGGAGTTGGCCTTTGTCAGGGTTGTGTCATTGAAAGACAAAATGGTCAAGTAATGAAACATAGCTACCATGAAAAATATTCATTGGTATGTTTGGATGGTCCCGTATATGAATGTGATGAGATAATCTTTGGCTGATCTATCCATAAAAATAGGTCATACAACTTTTAAGAATCCCATTTTTGTGGCTTCTGGTACATTTGGTTATGGTACGGAAAATCCGGAACTGGTCGATGTTTCTAATATTGGTGCTATTGTAACAAAATCCATTACATTGAATCCTCGGGAGGGTAATCCACCGCCGCGAATTGTAGAAACACCCTCTGGTATGATCAATTCCATCGGACTGGCCAATATCGGCGTGGATAAATATATAAATGAAATGCTGCCGGTCTATGAAGAGATCGGTAGTCCTATCATTATGAATATTGCCGGTTCATCCATGGAAGAATACATTAAAGTTTTGCAGCAAATGGAAGCTGTTTCATCTAACATTGTCGGTTATGAGATCAATATTTCCTGTCCCAATGTTAAGGAAGGCGGCATGGAGTTTGGTGTAGATTGTAATATGACTGAAAAATTGACCAAAGAATTACGCAAGTTAACAGATCGATTGCTGATCATGAAGTTGAGCCCCAATGTCACGGATATATCTGCAATCGCCACGTCGTCCGAAAATGGCGGTGCAGATGCTGTGTCTGCTGTCAACACTGTTGTTGGTATGAGTATCGATCACAAAACAGGAAAGAACAATATTTATACAACATATGGTGGTCTTTCAGGCCCTGCGATTAAACCTGTCGGTTTGGCTTGCGTGCATAAAGTGTACAATTCAGTCAAGATTCCCATCATTGGCATTGGCGGTATCGTGAACAGCAGCGATGTGATAGAATATATTTTAGCAGGATCGATAGCAGTCCAAGTGGGTACCGCAAACTATCGTGACCCAGGAATTTCTGAAAAAATATTGAATGATCTAAATAGTTACCTTGATGAGCAAGAGTTGGATTCAATTGATAGCTTAATCGGCAGTGTAAAAACTTATGATTAGGTGGCTATTGGTTCTATCATTATTATTAATGTCCTGCTCAAATTCTCCACGTTATCGGACTGGTAGTAAGACAAGCAAAAAAGGGTATATTCCTTTGGCGACAAAAGGCACGCATGCCAAAGTCTTATATGGCGTCAGCTCATTTTATGCGGAAGATTTTCATGGCAAACTCACAGCCAATGGTGAAGTATATGATATGTATGGGATTACAGCAGCTCATAAAACTCTCCCATTGAATACAATCGTGCGTGTGACTAATATGGAAAATGATAAATCTATCATTGTGCGTATCAATGACCGCGGTCCATTTATCCCTGGCAGAATTCTGGATTGTTCCTACGGTGCAGCGTTAAAATTAGGCTTTATCGCTCAGGGGACTATCAAAGTAAAGATTGAGGTTATTGAATTCGGAGATAATAAATACATGAAACATAAATCTTGATGTTAATCATTGGCTAATGGTCAGAAGAATAAAATAATGTCAAAATATTATTTAGCAGTTAATCCTCACGGAGGATTGAAAAAAGGACTGGGTATTTTAGAACAGGTAAAACCTGTGTTTGAAAATGACGGAGCAGAGCTAACCATTCTGGAAACAGAATATGCCGGACATGCACGGAACATGGCACGGACGGTCGAAATTGATGGCTATGATGGCTTTTGCGCCATTGGTGGTGATGGTACCATGCATGAAGTTGTCAATGGTATGATGAACAGGGAAGATGGCCGCAGATTGCCCATTGGACTTGTAACTGGCGGAACAGGAAATTCCTTTATGCACGACCTTGATTGCCTTGATCCGGTGAACGCAGCCAAGCGCATCATTACCAATCGCAGACGTCCAATCGATTTAGCCAGGGTCAATGCCAATGGAGAAATATTATACGCGTTTAATATTGTAGGGTGGGGCATGCCTACGGATATTAATATTATCGCGGAAAAAATGCGCTGGCTCGGGGGACAGCGTTATAATGTAGCTTCTTTAATTGAGATCATTGCCTTTCGCGAGCGCTTTGCTACGCTTATTGTTGAAGGAAATAGAACTGTGGGTGATTTCGGATTTATTTTGGGATGCAACACAATCCATACGGGCAAAGGAATGAAAATGGCACCCCTGGCGCAATTGAACGATGGTTATTTAGATCTCATTGTTGCACACAAAGCCAGTCGCTGGAAATTGTTTAAGATGTTTCCAAAAGTATTTTCCGGAAAACACATTGGCGATCCTATTATTGAATACCATCAAGTGAAGTCATTTTCAATCATTCCCAAAGAAAAAAATATATTGAATATCGATGGTGAAATAATCGGCAGCACACCCATTGAAGTAGAAGTCGTACCTTCAGCAATCGAAGTTCTGGTTTAATGACCGAATCATCGTTGGAGCGCACTTTCATTTGCTTTATTTTTCCAACCTTATTTTTACAATTTAATGTCTAATATACCACCAAAAGGAAGAACATTAGTCAACGCCCTGGGCATTCCCGGCATGTTGTTAATGATATGGCTGGGCGGGATCTATTTCACATTGTTTATGACTCTCGTAATCGTTTTAGCTCTTAAAGAATTTTATGAATTGTATCGAGAAAAAGGCATAAATGCTTCATTGCCGTTAGGGCTAGCAGGTGCAGCATTTTTTATCTGGTTTTACCATACAGACCCGTATTGGAATATGCTGTCGTTTTTACAATTAGCTTTTGCCTTCGTCATTCTAGCATTACTTGTTGAACTTTTCAGTAAAAAAGTAAATCCAGCCGCCAACCTTGCATATACAATATTTGGCATTGCATACATTCCCATGCTATTAGGTTCATTAATTGCTATTCGCCAGATTGACATGACCTATGATACTTATTTTACATTTGCAGTGTTTGTTTCCATATGGATTTGTGACTCGGCAGCATTCGGTATAGGAATGAAATGGGGGAAGAAAAAGATTTTTCCCCGCGTGAGCCCTAAAAAAACAATTGTAGGAAGCGTCGCCGGTTTTTTGAGTGTTTTGATTTTCTTTTATGTTTTAGAACATTTCCATTTACCATCAGCAGATTTTTCTCTGCAGGATGTAATCGTATTTTCGATCATTTCAGGCGTATTCGGGCAGTTAGGGGATTTTATGGAATCGTTATTTAAACGTGACGTTGGAGTAAAGGATTCCGGCACATTTCTGAAGGGACATGGCGGTGTATTGGACCGATTTGATTCCTTGATTTTCGCTGCTTCATTAACCTATTTTTATTTTCTGTTCTAAACCCATTATTAATCATTTTATAAACAACCTCTGATGGAAATAAAATCTATTCTTGCCACTGATTGCGGCAGTACAACTACAAAAGCTATTTTGATCGAAAAGATTGCTGATGAATATCGTCTGGCCGTTCGTGGTGAAGCGCCTACCACTGTCGAAGCACCTTTTGAGGATGTAACCAAAGGTGTCCTTAATGCCGTCATGGAAGTAGAAGAATTGGCAGGTCGTAAATTGTTAAATGGTGATCAGATTATAACACCCAGAAATGGTGCTGATGGAGTGGATATTTATATTTCCACCAGTTCTGCTGGCGGTGGACTCCAAATGATGGTGGCCGGTGTTGTAAAGAGCATGACAGGTGAATCTGCAGAACGGGCGGCTCTGGGCGCAGGATCCATTGTAATGGATGTTTTAGCTTCCAACGATGGCCGTAAGCCCCATGAAAAAATTACCCGGATCCGCCAATTACGGCCGGATATGATTTTGCTTTCAGGTGGTATTGATGGGGGAACAACAAAGCATGTGGTAGAGTTAGCGGAGATCCTGGCTGCAGCTAACCCGAAACCGCGTTTGGGACAAAACTTTAAATTACCGGTTATTTATGCTGGTAATAAAAAAGCTACAGAAAATATTAAAGAAACACTAGGCACTATTACCGATCTTGATATTACAGAAAATATTCGTCCTGTACTTGAAAGAGAAAACCTGAAACCCTCCAGAGATAAGATCCATGATCTCTTCATGGAACATGTCATGCAGCAGGCTCCCGGTTACAAAAAACTCATGACCTGGACGGATGCGCCCATAATGCCTACACCGGGAGCAGTCGGTGCACTTATTGAAATGGTGGCTGAAAAAGAGGACATTTCTGTTGTAGGCGTGGATATTGGCGGTGCTACCACTGATATTTTTTCCGTATTTCAAAAACAATTCAATCGGACTGTAAGCGCAAACCTTGGAATGAGCTATTCCATTTGCAATGTTCTGGCAGAAACTGGATTGAAAAATGTACTACGCTGGGTACCCTTTGATATTGATGAAAAAGAATTGACTAATCGTATTGGTAATAAGATGATTCGTCCCACAACAGTTCCGCAAAGCCTGGAAGAATTGGTCATCGAACAAGCCATTGCCCGGGAAGCATTACGATTATCTTTTATTCAGCATAAGTCATTTGCCGTTAACCTGAAAGGTGTCCAGAAAGAAAGAACCATCTCCGATGCCTTTGAACAAACAGATTCCGGTGAATCACTTGTCGATATGATGGAACTAGATTTAATGATTGGGTCCGGCGGTGTACTTTCCCATGCTCCTCGCCGTGAACAATCGGCACGTATGCTTATCGATAGCTTCCTGCCAGAAGGAATTACCCAGTTAGCTGTGGATTCTATTTTTATGATGCCCCAGCTCGGTGTCATGGCAAATATCGAAAAGGAAGATTTGGCCAAAGATGCCCGAAAGGCAGCCATTGAAGTATTTGAAAAAGATTGCTTGATTCATTTGGGAACCTGCATCGCCCCGGTCGGACCTTCAAAGTCAGGAACAGCCGTTTTAACAGCAGAACTAACGTTACCTGGGGGTAGCACTGAAAGACACGAAATCAAATTTGGTGATATTGTCAGAATTGAAGTACCCTATGAACCGGTCAATGCAAAACTGACTCCAGGAAAAGGGATGGATATTGGTGCTGGAAAAAATGAAACAATCGAAACGACGATCTATGGTGGAGTAGTAGGAATCATACTGGATGGGCGGGGAAGACCCATGACGATTTCTACTGATCCGCAGCAACGAATAGCTGATCTAACAAAATGGTCAAATGCTGTGAACGAATATCCGGAAATCAAGGTATAGTATGGCACACGCATATACTCCCGGACTAAAAGTATTACACGAAACAATAATTAATAAAGAACGCCGCCTGCCATTAAAAGGCACTGTAACTGTTGAAAAAGGGCAAGCAGTAACTCCTGATGATATTGTAGCAACAACAGACCTGCCAGGTAATGTCCAAATGGTCAATGTAGCTAACATTTTGAATATTGATGCTGCCGATATTCATGAAGCCATGCAGGTCAAAGAAGGAATGAAAGTCAAGAAAGGTGAGCAGATAGCTGAAACCAAAGGGTTGTTTGGTCTTTTCAAATCAAATGTGGAAGCTCCTGTTGACAGCACTGTAGAAGTGATTTCCGATGTAACAGGACAAATTGTACTTCGTGAACCTCCTATTCCGGTAGAAATTGATGCATATATCAGTGGACATATTCAAGATGTGATTCCTGAAGAAGGCGTCATGATTAAATCTGAAGGTGTATTCATTCAGGGGATTTTTGGTATTGGCGGTGAAAGCAGAGGTGAATTAGCTACTCTTACGGATTCGCGAGAAGATGAAATCTCTGCAGCAATGATCACACCTGAAATGAAAGGAAAGATCATCGTGGGCGGCTCGTTAATCAGTTTATCTGCGTACAAAAAAGCACTGCAGCTTCAAGTGGCAGGAGTGGTTGTCGGCGGTTTTAATTATTTTGACCTGGAGGAAATTTTGGGTTATACTTTAGGTGTTGCCATTACAGGTCAGGAAGATTTGATAACGTCTTTGATCCTTACTGAAGGATATGGAAAAATCAGGATGGGGCAAAGGACATTTGAACTGTTGAAAGAAAATCATGGTAAATTTGCTTCTGTAAATGGAGCTACGCAAATTCGCGCAGGAGTTATTCGCCCGGAAATTGTTATTCCATTAAAAAAAGAAGAATTAAAAGGTGATCAGAAAGACGCAGATGCATCTGAAGGTATTCAAGCTGGAAGTCTTGTGCGTGTGATTCGAGCGCCGTATTTTGGACGTATGGGAAAAGTGATTGAATTACCTTCGGATTTAAGAAAAATGGAATCAGAAACGATGGTGCGCGTTGCTATAATAGAAATTGACGGAGAAAATATTGATATCCCTCGGGCAAACCTTGAAATGGTAGAAACAGACTAGCGTTGGAAACTGCAATCAAAACTAATGTTCAACCCACTTTATCTGAACAAGATAAAGCATTTATTACTAGATTAGCAAAACGAATACAACAATCTGGATTTATAACACCGGCAATATTTTTTCTGGAAATGACCAAACCTTTAGCATTGCTGGGAAGCCATGCCATGGTATTTTTTGGCCCAATTATAAATTCATTTATTAAGACTGACGGCTATTATCATGCCGCAGAACTTTTTGAAGAACCGGACACTGTAGAATTTCTTTTATCAGAAATTGAACGTTTGGATAAAAAAGACTCCGAAATAGAAGGAGCACCAAGTGAAAGATAAGCAATTTTGGATGGTAATAGGAGGATTGTCCCTTGTTTTCCTGATTTACTGGTTTGCAGGACATTCCTTTTTCAATGCAGATCGTGTTGTCATGTTTATTGCTATCGTGGCAATTTCAGCAACATTGCTTTTTAATATTCGCAAAGCACAAAGGGGAGAAAAATTTTATTTAAGACCCATCCCCGGTCTGAAAGCAGTGGAAGAAGCTGTGGGCAGATCTACAGAAATGGGCAAACCTGTTTTGTACGTTCCGGGAATTATGGACATGGACCAAGTGGAAACGGTAGCAGGCGTTATTGTGCTCGGTCATGTTGCAAAAATGACTGCCCGCTATGAAACGAGTTTAAATGTACCCGTTTCACGATCTATTGTGATGAAGGCTGCCCGTGAAGCCTGCCATGAATCGTATTTGCTGGAAGGCCGACCGGACTTGTTTCATGAAGACATGGTTCATTATTTGACCGATGATCAGTTTGCTTATGCTGCCGGTGTAAACGGTATCATGGTTCGCGAAAAACCGGCTGCTTGTTTGTATATGGGTAAATTTTATGCTGAATCATTGATTTTGGCAGAAACGGGTAACTCCATCGGCGCAATTCAAATTGCCGGAACAGCATCACAAGCGCAGATACCCTTTTTTGTAACGGCGTGTGATTATACACTCATAGGTGAAGAATTCTTTGCTGCNAGCGCTTATCTTTCGCAAAAGCCTGAACTCATTGGCGGNGTGAGAGGCCAGGATATGGTAAAAGTAGTCGTTATTTCAGTGATTATTCTAGCGACTGTTTTACGATTTCTTTATGAATCTTGGGGAATCGGTTTTGATGTCATTAAACTTTTAACGGTGCAGTAGGAGGATGTCATGATTTGGAAAAGACAAATTCCTATTCTTATAGTTGCAGTAGTGGGAGCAATAACTCTATTTGGATGGTTTATAGATCAGCCTAATATTCAATCATTCGTCGATGATGATGCAACACAATGGTATGACATTCTAGCCAGTTTTGCAATTATTTTAGGTGCGCTTAACTTGATGAAACTGCAAATACAGAAAGTGGTTCGAAAGAAAAAAGGATGGCCTTATAGTTTGATTGCAATCGGAGGTTTCATTTTTGCTATCACTGCAGGGTTTATCGTAAAAGGTGTGGATGATTCAGTTGCTGTTTGGGGCGCCCATGTTACAACCGAAGGAACGGTCTTTAAATGGATGTTTGACTATATGTTTACTCCCATGTCAGCCACCATGTTTTCGCTATTGGCATTTTTTGTGGCATCTGCATCTTATCGCGCTTTCCGTATACGGAATTTTGAAGCAACATTATTACTGGTAGCGGGAATCATTATTATGATTGGCCGTGTCCCTATAGGAAGTCTGATATCTTCCTGGTTTGTCATGTATATCCTTGTATTGGCATTGGGTATTTATGTGAATTTCTGGAAAAAGAATAAAATGATCACATTTGGTGTTGTTGGAATAGGATTAGCCATCGTTACGATTGCAGGAATGATGACAGGCTGGCCGCTAGACAAACCGGGAGTCTTCTATCTGCCGGTTATTCAAGAATGGATCTATTTTTATCCAAATGTGGCTGGAGCTCGAGCCATTATGATTGGAATCGGATTGGGCATTTTTGCCACATCTATCCGCTATATACTCGGAATTGAAAAATCGTATATCGGAGAATGATCTCATGAAAGCATTAACAGAATTTATTTTAAAAATTGGGCAGGTAGACAGACGTTGGATATTTTTGGTACTTGCCATTGTTGTGTTTATTCCTATCTTAATTCCAATCGGTATGCCTATCAGGGCGACGGTTACGACAAAAGTGGTGTTTGATGCCATTGAAAACTTGCCTCCCAATTCGAAAGTGTTGGTCTCTATAGAATACAGTCCCAGCACCAAACCTGAAAATCACCCAATGGCGATTAGCGTATTAAGGCACTTGTTCAAAAATGATCACAAAGTGTTTGTAACCTGCTTGTGGCCCGATGGTCAGTTCATGGCACAAGATGCCCTCAAGCAGGTTGCAGATGAAGAATTTGGAAAAGTTTATGGCAAGGATTATGTATTTCTCGGCTTTCGGCCCGGGAACGAAGCTGTAGTAAAGGGTATTGTCAGCAACATCCGCAAATTATACACTGTTGATGTTTACCAAACAAAAATAGATGAAATTCCACTGATGGAAGGAGTAAATAAATTCAGTGACTTTGCATTTTTATTCTCTGCATCTGCCGGCTATCCGGGTACAATTGAATGGGTGCAATATGCTGCAGATCCCACTGGAATACCTATGAGTTCCGGAGTCACATCTATCCAAGTCAATGAAGTGATGCCTTACGTGCAGTCCGGACAAATTATAGGTGTTTTAGCAGGAATGCCCGGTGCGGCAGAATATGAAGCACTGCTCGGTCAGAAGGGATCTGCAACTAGCGGAATGGATGCCCAGTCCATTGCCCACCTGGTTATAGTATTATTTATCATTTTAGGGAATGCGGCCTTTTTTATAGAACGTCAGCGTTCCAGGAAGTATTAAGGAGAATTAATTATGAGCAGTTCAGTCATTCTTGGAGCATGGATTGCAGTTTTCCTCACGTTTGGAATTTTTTCCTATTTATATAAAGATAATCCCTTTTACAAGATAGCTGAGCATCTCTTTGTTGGTATATCAGCAGGATATTGGACTTCAATCTTTTTTTGGACTCAAATACAACCAAATTTATTTGGTCGGCTTTGGCCTGCATCAGAATACAGTACAGATGCATTCTGGTATAAGATTTATAATGGATTAGGCTTTTTCTCATCTTCGGTTTTTCCTGCAGGTGGAATTGACAAAGGTCATGATATGCATTTGATTTANCTTTTACCGTTTGCATTAGGTGTTATGATGNTGTTAAGTCTTATTCCAAAAATCAACTGGTTTGCCCGTTGGGGAATCGCCTACACAGTGGGAATGGCAGCTGGTTTACGTGCTTACGGTTATCTGAATTCAAATGTGATTGGTCAAATTAAAGGGACAGTGNCGAATTTTGCTGACCCGAATCTACCGTTTTGGAGTTTGACTTCTCCGTCTACATTTAACAATCTTATAATTCTGATTGGCACAATTACCGGTTTATTATATTTCTATTTTTCCAAAGAACATAAGGGAGCATTAGGTAAAATATCCAAAGTGGGAATTTATTTCCTGATGATCAGCTTTGGTGCTTCATTCGGATTTGCTGTAATGGGACGTATTTCTCTGCTCATTGGCCGGTTTGTGGATTTAATTAAATACTCTGACAGTCAATATCATCATGCTTCTATTTGGCTTTTGGTCGCTATGATTATATTGTTAGGATATAACGCATTTATGGATCGGGGTAAAAACACACCTCCTGTGAACAAAGATGCCGCATGAACAACGTTTAGACGTTCAAAATTTAACCATTCAATATAAAATCGAAGGAAACCTGGTTGCGGTTGTAGATCGGGTTTCTTTTTATATAGAACCAGGAGAAATAGTTGCNTTGGTGGGTGAATCAGGGTGCGGTAAAACGCAAGTTGCCTTAAGTCAGGCGGGATTGCTTCCAAAAACGGCATTTGTAAAACAAAAATCCACTGGNACACCTCAAACTGCCATGATCTTTCAGGATCCCTTGAATGCGCTTAATCCTGTCATTAAAGTAGGGAAACAGATTTTTGAGGGGATAAGGAAGAAGGAAAGAAGAAAGAAAGAAAAGGTTNTTTCACTTTTAGACAGTGTTGGGATTGATGAACCGGAAAAACGATATGACCAATATCCTCATGAATTTTCAGGAGGTATGCGCCAGCGAGCCTTGATTGCAATGGCATTAGCACGGGATCCCGATCTACTCATTGCCGATGAGCCTACAACTGCTCTGGATGTCACCATTCAAGCCCAGATCATAAATCTGTTGAAAGCACTNCATAAAGAAAAGGANTTAGGTATTTTATTCATTTCCCATGATCTTTCGCTGGTCAANTCNTTTGCCCAGCGCACAATGGTNATGTATGCCGGCCGCATTGTTGAATCAGCTCTGACAGATGTTCTTTTTAAAACTCCCAAACACCCATATACAAAAGCACTCATGCAAGTGGCCAGTCTTGCCAAGGATAAGAACAATTTCATTACTATTGATGGATCCGTCCCGGATCCTCGTGATTACCCATCCGGATGTCCTTTTCATCCAAGATGTGGTGTAGCTGAGGATGTTTGTAGTAGAGAATTTCCTGAATTGATTACTGATCAACATCATCACTGGAATTGTATACATAAATAATGTCTTTTTTCTATTCACGGCNATAGCAAAACACAATTTGTCTATTGTAACTTCGCCAGCCTTTTTTATTCAAATAGANACAAAAAAAATANCATAAAANAATTAGTACAGGAAAAATCATGGATTTTTTAAAAGAATTAGGAATTGATAAAGAAAATTACGGTGCCTGTATTGGCGGTGAGGATTGGATTAAATCTAAAGATTCGAAAAAAAATGATTCCATAAATCCTGCCACAGGCGAGGTTATTGCTACTTTGTATCAAGCATCTGAAGCAGATTATGAAAAAGTAATGGCCGCTGCTGAAGAAACCTTCAAAGAATGGAAAAAAGTCCCGGCTCCGATTCGCGGTCAGCTTGTTCGTGAAATAGCAGATGCATTGCGCGAAAAGAAAGATGCCCTGGGCAGTTTGGTGTCGTTGGAAATGGGTAAAATCAAGCAAGAGGGCGACGGTGAAGTCCAGGAAATGATTGATATTGCAGATTTTGCTGTGGGTCAGTCCAGAATGCTTTATGGCAAAACAATGCATTCTGAACGCCAAGATCATAGAATGTATGAACAATGGCATCCACTAGGCATATTGGGTGTAATAACCGCATTCAATTTTCCTGTGGCTGTCTGGGCCTGGAATGCCTGTCTCGCTGCCATTTGCGGTGACGTTACTATTTGGAAGCCTTCATCTTCAACACCGCTCTGTGCTGTGGCTATTCAGAATATTTGTAATAATGTTCTCAATGAACATGGTTATAAAGGAATTTTTAATACAGTTATCGGCAGCGGATCTGTAATAGGTGAACGCATGCTGAATGATAAACGTGTACAGCTAGTATCATTTACCGGTTCCACGAAAATGGGACGCCATGTGTCTGAAGTGGTTTCTGAACGCTTTGGAAAAACAATTCTGGAGCTTGGTGGGAATAACGCCATTATCGTTGATGAAACAGCCGATATGGATATGGTTATTCCGGCTATAGCATTTGGGGCAGTAGGAACTGCCGGTCAGCGTTGCACCAGCACCCGCCGCATTATCGTTAATGAATCCCGCTATGATGAATTGGTCAAGCGCTTAATTAGTGCCTATAAACAAGTTAATATTGGTGATCCCTTACATGATGAAACTCTTATGGGACCATTGGTTAATGAGAATGCTGTTTCAGATTTTCAAAATGCACTGGAAATAGTGCGGGAATCCGGCGGAGAAATACTTTACGGCGGAGAAACTTTGGAAGGAAATTTTGTCCAGCCAACAATTGTTAAAGCTGAAAATCACTGGGATATTGTCCAGGAAGAAACGTTCGCACCTATTCTTTACATTATTAAGTATAAAACGCTTGATGAAGCGATTGCTTATCATAATGATGTACCTCAAGGTCTATCTTCATCCATGTTTACACTGAATGTCCAGAATGCTGAAACATTTTTATCTTCCGTTGGCAGCGATTGCGGTATTGCTAATATTAATATCGGCACTTCCGGCGCCGAGATCGGCGGAGCCTTTGGNGGTGAAAAAGAAACAGGTGGCGGACGAGAATCCGGTTCCGATGCTTGGAAACAATACATGCGCCGCCAGACAAACACCATAAACTGGAGCAAAGAATTACCCCTTGCCCAAGGAATTAAATTTGATCTATAAGAAAAGGAGAATACATGTCGATTGCACCAACTGATGTACACAAGACTATTGCCAAGCACATGCTGGCAGATGGTATGGAACAGGTTATTGATCTTAAAAAAAGCCATGGATCATGGCTGGTAGATGCACGGAACGGCAGAGAATATCTGGATTTATTTTCTATGTTTGCTTCCATGCCTATTGGCTACAACCATCCCTACATGATGGAAAATAAAGATCGGTTAACACATGCTGCATTAAACAAGGTAACCAATTCTGATGTTTATTCCACGGAGATGGCGGAGTTTGTGGAAACTGTGGCACGAATTGCCCAGCCGGACTATCTGCCCTATGCTTTTTATGTAGAAGGCGGTACACTGGCAGTTGAGAATGCGTTGAAGGTATCATTTGACTGGAAAGTACGCAAAAATTTGGCGGCTGGAAAAGGAGCAAAGGGAGGGAAGGTTCTCCATTTTAAAGATTGTTTCCATGGCCGTTCGGGATATACCATGTCCCTTACAGATTCACCGGATCCGCGGAAAACATTGTATTTCCCCAANTTTGACTGGCCGCGAGTGTTAAATCCAAAAATTACGTTTCCCTTGGATGAAGCGGCTGTTGCAGAAGCAGAAATCCAATCTATTACCGAAATCAAGGCCGCTATTCATGCAAATCCTGATGATATTGCCGCTTTAATCATCGAACCGATTCAAGGAGAAGGGGGCGATAATCATTTTCGGGAAGAATTTTTTCGCGCATTGAGAACTATTTGTGATGAAAATGAAATCCTATTCATTTATGATGAAGTTCAAACTGGAATTGGATTAACAGGTAAAATGTGGGCACACCAGCATTATAGTGAGGATTGCCGTCCGGATATTATCAGTTTTGGTAAGAAAACCCAGATCTGTGGAATTTTTGTTTCTGACCGGNTTGATGATGTAGAAAATAACGTATTTCATGAATCCAGCCGTTTGAATTCCACTTTTGGTGGAAATATAGCTGATATGGTTCGCTTTACTCTTTATTTGGAAGTCATTGAAAAGGAAGGTTTAGTCCAAATAGCTGCGGAAAATGGTGAATATGTCTTGGATAAACTCCAAGCACTCCAGAAAAAATATGGGNATGTTGTATCAAATTCCCGCGGGATGGGACATTTCTGTGCTTTTGATTTACCCAATGGCGACATACTGAATAATCTGTTATCATTGATTGCTGATGAAGGCGCTCTCATGCTCGGCTGCGGCACGCATTCCATTCGCTTCCGTCCTCATTTGAATATAAGCCAAGACGAAATTGATACCGGATTTGAAATGATAGAAAGAGCCATACAAAAACTGTGACAGAAGGACAAAATGTTGGAATATTATACATAGTTGCCACACCTATTGGCAACTTGAAGGATTTTACTTATCGGGCGGTGGAAACATTGCAGAATGTTCAACTGATTGCAGCAGAAGATACACGGCATTCCAGGAAACTTCTTCAGCATTATAAAATAGGTACACCAACTATAAGCTATTTTGAACATAACCGCTTTACACGCATTCCAAAAATTATTGAAACTTTGCACATGGGTTCTGATGTAGCCATCATCACAGATGCGGGAACTCCGGGTGTCAGTGATCCGGCATACAAACTGGTTCGCGCTGCCATTAAAGAAGGTATAAGAGTAGAAGCCATCCCCGGCAGTTCTGCACTACTGGCAGCCTTGGTATCTTCTGGTTTACCTACGGATCGATTCTTATTTGAGGGTTTTATTCCATCAAAAAAAGGTCGTAAGAAACGCCTTGAATTAATACAAGATGATCAGGCAACTATTGTATTTTTTGAAAGTCCCCACAGAGTTGTAAAAACATTAAAAGATATTTATGAAGTTTTAGGCGATCGCCCAGCTGTATTGGCAAGGGAATTAACCAAATTGCATGAAGAAATTATTCGTGGAACTGTTTNGGAATTATTGACGTATTTTACACAGAAATCTCCTAGAGGGGAATGTGTATTAATGATTGGAAAAGATGATCCCCATGTCTACTTCGGCTAAAACGCGCTTCATCACATTTGAAGGCATAGATGGTTGCGGCAAGTCCACCCAGGCGCGGCTGCTCATGGACAAATTAAATGAGGAAGGGTGTAAAGCCATTCTTGTCCGTGAACCGGGCGGAACGCGAGTTTCAGAAGCAGTGCGGGAAATTTTATTGACCAAGGACATGGATGAACTGCAGGGCCGCACTGAAGCTTTGCTCATGACCGCCAGCCGTGCCCAGCTCACCGATGAAGTGATTTTACCTAATCTTGATAAGGGCAATTGGGTGATTGCTGACCGGTATGCAGACTCTACATTGGCGTATCAAGGCGGTGGACGGCAATTAGACGTTGAATGGCTGATCAAATTAAATCTCTTCGCGACAGATGAATTAACACCAGATATGACTATTTTTGTGGATGTCGTCCCTGAAGAAGGGAAACGCAGGCGAGAGTCAAACAATCCTGATCGTATAGAAAAAGCAGGCGTGGATTTTCAACAAAATGTTCGTAAAATGTATCAAGAAATTGCAAAACGTTTTCCGGAAAGAATTATTGTTGTAGATGGTCATGAAGCTATCGAAAAAATCCAGCGAACGATCTGGCAGGAAATCACAAGGCGATATTTTTTATAATGAATATTTTTAACAGTAAAAAGAAAAAGATTTTAGTCAGTGTACTGCTCACTGGTTTTATTTTTATCATTTTTGGTGCTTCTAAATCCGATACTTATCGAAGTATTGCCCGTTCCCAGCGCATCATCAATGAAGTGTATAAGCATCTCATAGTTAATTATGCAGATGAACTGGATACGGACGAATTCACTAAAATCAGTATCAACAACATGCTTTCTGACTTGGATCCTTATACAGTGTATTTGGAATCAGACCAACGCGATAACCTGGATATGCTTACACTTGGGAAATATGGCGGTGTCGGTATTCAACTCGGCAGAAGGGAGGATCATTTAACAGTGATTTCACCCATGGAAGATTCTCCTGCTAAACATGCTGGTATTTTGAGTGGTGATATTATTAGCAAGATTGATGAGGAAGTCGTCAAAGACCTTTCATTGAACGATGCTGCAAAACTCATTCGAGGCCAAAAAGGTACGACTATAGTCTTAACAATTGTTCGTTTGGGAGAAGAAGAACCAATCGAATTCCACCTGACCCGTACCGATATAATGATTCACGATGTTGCCTTTGCTGAAATGATCGATGATGACACCGGTTATATTGTTTTAACACGCTTTTCCAAAAATGCTCCCAGAGAAATGGAAACAGCTCTACGTAGCTTAATCAGCCAGGATATGAATAATCTTATTCTCGATTTACGTAATAATCCTGGTGGTCTTTTATCAGCAGCAATTGATGTATTGGAATTGATCGTTCCTAAAGGTGAGAACCTTCTCTGGACAAAAGGCCGTAATAAAGAGTCCAATCGCGAATTCATTTCCCTGAGAAATCCGCTATTAGATTATAAAGTCAAAATTGCTGTTTTAATTAATGAAGGCAGTGCGTCTGCCAGTGAAATTCTTTCCGGTGTCATTCAGGATTTAGACAGGGGCATTGTTATTGGCAATAAATCCTTTGGCAAAGGATTAGTGCAATCCGTATACGGCATTGATCAAAATCGATCATTAAAAGTTACAACAGCCAAATATTACATCCCCAGCGGTAGATTGATCCAAAAACCGAACTATCTAAATGAAAAAGTGGTGAAAAATGTTATGTTGGAAGATTCCATTTTTACAACGAAGGGTGGACGCATTGTTAAAGGGGGTGGTGGTATTTATCCTGATTATGTTGTGGAAGATATTCAAGTTGGACCCCTAACACGTGAATGCTGGCGGAAGAGCTATTTCTTTTCATTTGCTCGAGAAAATAAAAATGGCTTTGAAACATTTGATGATGTTTTGAATGATAAAAGAATTATGGACAAATTTTCCAAATATCTTTCAAGTAATGAATTAGATATAAAGATTGAAGGCCAATCTCAATTCGAACAGAGCAAAGGAAAACTGCAAAAATATGATGATGAGAATGCCAAGCTGAATTATGCTTTCAAAATGATTGAAGAATTTATAGAAGATACTGAAAAGTCTTTATTTAAAGCTGAATACCATGATTTAGAGAAGAATGTTTATGCAAATTTTGCGCAAATCTTTGGGGGTAATAAAGGTCGAATCCGCTACAATATTGATCAAGATGACACCATTAATAAAGCACGTGAATTGCTACATGATCATATGGCCTATACCGAGACATTTACCGCTGTTACAAATAATTAATATTTGCGTAAAACCATTCTATTTTTCCGTCAGAAAAGCATTAAATTCCACGGCTTTTTTACCCTTGAACCGGGGCGATTAGCTCAGTTGGTTAGAGTGCTTGCTTGACATGCAAGAGGTCGGCAGTTCAAGTCTGCCATCGCCCACAATAAAAAACACGCACTTGGAACGTGAAAAAAGACAGATATAACAACCAAAGCTTCGCGGTAGTAGTTCCGCCACTGCCGACCTACGTCTGTACAGCAATCTAATTTGTATTTTCCATTTATTCATTCATGAGTGACATAACCATTACATTGCCTGATCAATCTACACGGTCATTCGCAACTGGCGTTGTGTCTCTGGAGATCGCCAAAAGCATTGGCCCACGTTTAGCTAAAGACGCAGTTGCGGTTCGCATTGACGGTGAAATTGCCGATTTAACAAAGGAAATTGATAATGATGCGCATGTAGAGATTATTACTGGAGATTCTCCTGAAGGTCACGAAGTACTATTGCACAGCACAGCACATCTCATGGCACAAGCGGTAAAAGCACTTTTTCCTGATGCCAAAGTGACCATAGGCCCAGCCATTGAAAATCGTTTTTATTATGATTTTGATATTGCTGGAACATTCTCTGATAAAGATTTGGAAAAGATCGAAGCGAAAATGCACGAATTATCTGATAATGATTATGAAATAAAAAGGATGGAATTAAGCCGCAAGGAAGCCCTGAAAAAATTCAAGGACATGGGAGAAGATTATAAAGTAGAGATTATTGAACAGATTGCTGATGACGATATGATTTCAGTTTATGGTCAGGATGATTTTGTAGATCTTTGTCGTGGGCCGCACGTACCTTCAACAAGGAAAATTAAACACTTTAAACTTCTATCTACATCTGGAGCATATTGGCGTGGTGATGAAAATAATACTATGCTGCAGCGTATTTACGGTACAGTTTTCAGTTCCAAAAAAAGTTTGGAAGAATATCTTCATTATCTGGAAAAAGCTAAAAAGCGGGATCATCGCAAATTGGGTAAGGAATTGGATCTATTTTTCTTTCATCAATTATCACCAGCAAGTCCATTTTTTACCGATAAAGGTGCAGTTGTTTATAATGGGCTCGTAGGCTATATGCGCGATCTTTATAAAAAATATGGCTATGATGAAGTTATCAGTCCGCAGATCTTTGATATGGAATTATGGAAGCAATCCGGACATTATGATATGTTCATTGATCATATGTTCAGTATGGAAATGGGAGAGCGAGAGTTTGGATTGAAACCCATGAATTGCCCAGGTCACACATTGATTTATTGCCATGCACTGCACTCCTATCGTGATCTTCCCATGCGCATGGCAGATTTTGGCCGTTTGCACCGTTTTGAAAAAACCGGTGTATTATCTGGTTTGACACGTGTGCGCAGTATGTCACAGGATGATGCTCATATATTTTGTACTCTTGATCAAATTGGTGTAGAAATCAGTGCATTATTTGAGATGGTGCAAGAAGTGTTTGAAACATTTGAATTTAATAATCCAACAGTTGCTTTAAGTACACGCCCAGAAAAAGCACTCGGGGATGTTAAACTTTGGGATAAAGCTGAAGAAATATTAAATGATGTATTAGAAAAATCAAATTTAAATTTTACTGTCTATGAAGGAGATGGGGCATTTTACGGACCTAAAATTGATTTTCATGTAAAAGATGCATTACAAAGAGATCATCAATTGGCTACGATCCAATTGGACTTTGTTTTGCCAGAAAGATTCAAATTGAAATATATAGCAGAGGACGGCAGTGAAGCTCGTCCAGTGATGATCCATCGGGCGATTTTAGGCTCATTAGAGCGCTTTTTTGGAGTTTATTTGGAGCATTGCGGGGGTGATTTTCCATTATGGTTAGCACCAATACAATTAACCGTTTTACCTGTTTCAGATAAAGCACAGGAATATGCAGAAACAGTTGCACAAGAATTAAAAGCTGTCGGTTTTAGAGTACAGTTAGATGATAAAGCTGATAAAATCGGAGCCAAAATTCGCCAGGCTGAATTGAGCAAAATCAATGTAATGCTCATTGTAGGTGAAAAAGAAGCAGCAGCTGGTACAGTTTCTGTACGTCGACGTCACAAAGGTGATTTGGGTTCGATGCAAGTTAAAGAACTAACCGAGCTGTTAAATGATGAAATACAAAATAGGAGTTCATAATCGGAAAAAGTAATAAACCACGTATAAATGAAAAAATAGCTGTCGATGAAGTCAGATTAATTTCTGAAGATGGTGAACAGCTGGGTGTCGTAAAAATTGATGATGCATTAAATAAAGCACAAGATGCCGGTCTTGATCTGGTGGAAGTTGCCCCGAATTCAAAACCACCAGTGTGTAAGATACTTAATTATGGAAAAATTAAATATGAAGCTAAAAAGAAACTTCACAATAGTAAAAAGAAACAGCACGTTATTAAAATAAAAGAAGTACGTGTTCGCCCAGCCATTGGTGAAAATGATTTAAATACAAAAATGAACATGGGAAGAAAATTTCTAATGGATGGTTGTAAATTAAAGGTAACTATTATGTTCCGTGGACGGGAATTAAGTAGAGCTCAAGAAATGGGTGATGCTATTCTCGAACGCATTACAGAAATACTGAAAGATATTTCAGAACCTGAAACACAATCGGAATTAGAAGGACGGAGAATATCCGTCATGTTTACTGCAAAGTAGGAGAACTTAATGCCTAAGATGAAAACACGTCGAAGCGCTGCAAAGCGGTTCAAATTAACAGGAACCGGACGTATTCGACGTAACAAAGCAAACCATAGCCACATGCTCATCAGGCGGAGCAAAAGCGCGAAACGAAAAATGCGTAATGCAGGACTCGTTTCCAACGCTGAAGAAAAACGCGTCCGCAAGATGCTTGGAATCTAAAGGAGTATAAGATGCCAAGAGCAAATAGTTCTGTGCCAAGACACAGACGTCATCGCAAGGTAGTAAAGCAGGCCAAAGGCTACTATGGTGCCCGGAGCCGCAATTTCAAGGCTGCTAAAGACGCAGTCTGGAAAGCTGGGCAATATGCCTATCGTGATCGCCGTCAGCGGAAGCGTTTTTTCCGCAGACTATGGATCACACGCATCAATGCGGCTGTCCGACATCATGGTTTGTCTTATTCTGCATTTATTGCCGGTTTGAAAGAAAAAGAGATTGAACTCGATCGCAAGGTTTTGGCTGACATGGCCATGAACAATCCCGATTCTTTTGCCGAATTAGTAAGTTCTGTAAAGAACTGAAGATGACCATCCTTGAGTCTATAGGGTCGGTCCGAGAATCGTTTCGGGCCGACCTTGACTCTTTTCCCACTGACCAGCGGGAAATCGATTTACTGCGCTCTAAATATTTTGGCCGTAAAGGATTGTTGGCTGATTTATATATTCTGCTCTCCGGATTGTCCAACAAAGAAAAACCCAAAGCAGGGCAGTCCATCAATTCATTAAAAAAAGAACTGCAAAAGGAGTTTGATCGGAAAACTGCTTCCATTGCCGGTCCAAAACATGTTACGAATGATCAACTATTGGATCTCTCCCTTCCCGGTTATCCCATCACCAACGGGTCGATCCATCCTCTCCAGCAAACACTGGATGAAATAAAAGGTATTTTCAAATCCGTGGGTTTCAAGGTTGCTTACGGACCGGAGATTGAAGATGATTACCATAATTTTGAAGCGCTGAATATTCCCAAACATCATCCTGCGCGAGATATGCAGGATACTTTCTTTGTAGAGGATAATGTGGTATTACGTACCCATACTTCTAATGTACAAATCCATCTTATGGAAGAACGGGAACCGCCATTGCGCTATATCGTTCCCGGTCGTGTATATCGCAATGAAGCTGTCAGTTATAAAAGCTACTGCCTGTTTCATCAAATTGAAGGATTATACGTGGATAAAAATGTGTCCATGGGTGACCTGAAGGGCATCCTTGAATATTTTGTGAAACGCTTTTTTGGAGAAAGTACAACCATGCGTTTTCGACCGAGCTTTTTCCCTTTTACTGAACCCAGCGCAGAAGTGGATATTTGGGATGAAAAACGGGAAAAATGGATGGAAATACTGGGCTGCGGTATGGTAGACCCTAATGTGTTTGATAATGTTGGTTATGATTCCACTGTGTGGCATGGGTATGCCTTTGGTATGGGCATTGAGCGCATGGCTATGTTGAAGTACGGCATTGACGATATTCGCCTGTTTTACCAAAATGATGTTCGTTTCCTGGAGCAGTTCTGATGCGTGTTTCTATTCCCTGGCTTAAGAAATATATTAATATAAAGCAACCAACTGCTGAACTGGCTGATATGCTTACCATGCTGGGCCTGGAATCAGATGCTCCCAAAAAGCCGACATTTTCAGGAATTGTTGTAGGAAAAATTTTAAAAGCTGAAAAACACCCCAACGCAGATCGTTTGAGTCTGTGCGTTGTTACAGATGGTAAAGAGGAATACCAAGTAGTCTGTGGAGCACCAAACGTTGATACTGAACAAATAGTAGCATTTGCAAAAGTAGGTGCTGTCCTTGGCGATGATTTTAAAATTACGAAAGCCAAAATTCGTGGTGAACGCAGCTACGGCATGATTTGTTCCGAAAGAGAATTAGGTCTTTCAGATGAACATGAAGGCATTATGGTATTGAATGAAAGTGCAAAAATCGGAACAAACTTCGGCGATTATTTAAGCTCAAACTTGCATTATCTTGAAATAGACTTGACGCCGAATCGTCCCGATTGCATGTCCCACGTTGGAGTTGCCCGTGAAATTGCTGTTAAAACAGGGACAAAAATAAATTATACTCCTGCGGCAGAACGCAAGTTCAAAAAGAACGAAGTTGCGGATATTTTATCAATTAAGATCGATGATAAGAATTGTTGCCCGCGATATGTGGCTGGAGTCGTAAAAAATATAACTGTTGGACCTGCACCGGATTGGATGCGGGAATTGCTTGAATCAGCTGGACAGCGCAGTATCAATAACATTGTGGATATTTCCAACTATGTACTAATGGAAATGGGGCATCCCACCCACATTTTTGATTATGATAAAATTCCATCGCAGACAATTTGTATACGCAAAGCCAAAAAAGGTGAGCATGTGATGTCGCTTGATGAAGAACAGAGAAAACTGACGGATGAATTGGTTATTACGGATGGAAAAAAACCAATCGCTATTGCCGGTTTAATGGGCGGCCTGGAATCAGCTGTAACTGATAAAACGAAAAATGTATTGATTGAGAGTGCTTATTTTGACCCAATCACAATTCGCCGCAGTGCAAAATCATTGGGTATGTCCACAGAAGCTTCAAAACGTTTTGAGCGCGGTGCTGATCCTGAAGGTGCAGTCAATGCTTACTGGCGTGTCGTAGAATTATTAGAAGAATTGGCAGGGGGTGAATGGGTGCCCGGGATGATTGATGCTTATCCTAAAAAGATCAAACAAAAACAAATTATCCTTACTCGAGAAAAAATCGATATTTTATCGGGCTGCGAGCTGTCTGATAGTTTTGTTAATGCTACATTATCTAATCTAGAACTCGATATTAAAAAAGATGGGAAAAATAAATGGATTTGCACACCACCATCATTTCGCCCCGATCTAGAAAGAGAAGTGGATCTTATTGAAGAATGTTGCCGTGTGTATGGATATGACAAAATTCATTCTAATTTTCATTATGCTGGTCTATACGATCTTGCTGAAGTTGATCCTGAAGATGTATTGAGTAAAATCGTTATTGCGATGTCTGGTCTTGGTTTCAGGCAATGTTATTTGAATTCACTTACAGATGAAAATACAGCCGGCTTACTGGGTAATAATGCTATACCCATGCAGAATCCTTTGAGCAGTGCAATGTCTCATTTACGGACGTCATTATATCCAGGACTTTTGCAAACTGTGAATCATAACATTCGTAATGGAAATGCAAATGTGAATCTTTTTGAGATCGGTAAAGAATACAAAACTGGCAAGAAGAATTCTGAAATTTATCATCTGACTGGTGTTTTACATGGCGATTGGATCAGTAAAAGCGTGCACAATGATGAACAGAGGCAAACAATACATTCCTTAAAAGGAAAAGTAGAAGCATTATTCAACAGATTAAAAATAAAAAATATTTCATTCTCAACTACAGAGCATACGCATTATAAATATGGTTTATCCATTGCGCTTGGAAAATCTGTCATAGGTCATTGTGGAAAATTAAAACAGTCAATCCTCAACAATTTAGATATAAACGCAGATGAAATTTTTGGATTTGATATTGAGCTAAAGTCAATCATTGATGCAATGAAGAATGTCGTTAAATATTCTGCAGTGTCACCCTATCCCAAAGTAGGGAGAGATATGAATTTTGTTCTTGATAAAAATACTAAAACAGCAGATATATCATATACGGTATTAAATGCAGGTGGTCAGATTTTGATTTCAGTTAAGCCGGTTGACATTTTTCAGCATAAATCACTTGGTGATAACAAAAAAAGTGTTACCTTTCATCTTGAATTTCAAAGTGCTGTTAAGACACTTGAAGAAGCGGAGATAAATTCAGCAATGAATGATATTACAGCTATTATATCGAAACAATTTGATGCTAAATTAAGGGACTAAAACTTTTAAATAGGATTTAACTATGGATAATAATGATATCTTTGCCCGTGTATCAATTTTCGGGCATGAATACACCGTAAAAGCTCCGACTGATTCATCATATATAAAGAATATCGCTGAATATGTCGATACTAAAATGCGTGAAGTACAGGAAGGTATGCCTAATGTTCAATCTACAGAACGCATAGCTATCCTTGCTGCCATGAACATTTCTGATGAACTTTTTACTAATAGAAAAGAAAAAGAGAATTTTTCATCAGAATTGGAAAGCAAGGTCCAGTCTTTGATTGAAATTGTCGACGAAAATCTTTAAAATATTTTTCGCTCACATCTATGGCTGAAACAAAAATTTTATCGGGAAAAACAGTCAGCCAAGATGTTTATAATTCCCTCAAATCAAGAATAGATAAACTAAAATCATCAGGATGCATTCCCGGGCTTGCTGCTGTTTTGGTGGGTGACAATCCTGCTTCACATGTATATATTAAAAGTAAGACCAATCAATTTGCCAAATTGGATCTGTATTCTGAATCTTTCAAAATGCTTGATGATACTAGCGAACGTGATGTTTTATCCCTAATTGATGATTTGAATAATGATGAGCGATTCCATGGCATTCTCGTGCAGATGCCATTACCGGAGCAACTGAATGAAACAGCAATTATCGAAGCTGTAAATCCTTTAAAAGATGTGGATGGATTTCATCCTGAAAATTTGGGACGATTAACAGCCGGTCACCCCAGGTTTATTCCCTGTACACCAAAGGGAATTATGCGGATTTTGGAATATTATAAAATAGATCCTTCAGGTAAACATGTTGTGGTTTTAGGTAGGAGTAATATTGTTGGTCGGCCGGTGTCGATTCTCACCAGTTTAAAAAAATCATTTTCAAATGCGACAACAACGATTTGCCATTCAGGTACGAAGGATATTCCATATTACTCACAGCAAGCAGATATCCTCATCGCAGCGATAGGTGTATCTGAATTTGTAAAAGCTTATCACATTAAAGATGGAGTAGTGATCATTGATGTCGGAATTAGCAGGATAGAGGATGATTCAGAAAAAGGTTATAAGCTGGTAGGTGATGTTGATTTTGATTCGGTTAAAGATAAAGCTTCAGCAATAACACCTGTTCCAGGCGGTGTTGGTCCCATGACCATAGCCATGTTGGTGGAAAATACCGTAGAAGCTGCAAAACGTTCCATATCATAAACATCTCAATCGCCGAGAGATTTATATTCTTATATAAAATGCGCCCGTAGCTCAGTTGGATAGAGTGTCGGATTCCGGTTCCGAAGGTCACAGGTTCAAATCCTGTCGGGCGTACAAACCTTAATTGTACAAACCTTAAGTTATTTTAAAATGAGGGGTTTTTTGATTATATAGTAAAAAAATTGTATATTTATAAGATTTTTGTTAAATCTCACCTAAAAAGTAAGGGATGCGGAGATGAAAAAAATACAACTATTTGTATTACTAATGGTAGTTGGTTGTACAACTAAGCAACCACTACCTGACTACGAAACAATCAGTGCAACTGTAGCTGAACGCCAATCTGCACTATATAAAGCCGAACAAGCGGCTGAACGTCCTCTTTATTGCCAAAAATTATATGATGATTCACAAGTAAGATATAAAACAGGGCAATACATGACAGCATTGATAATGTTACATCAAGTGGCGCAGATGAAAGGTTGTGATGAAGAGTTAAGTTCCAGGGCACAGTATTATATCGGCTGGAATTACGCGAATGATCAGTTTAAACCAGATGAAGCAAGAAAAGCATATCAAAAAGTAATTGATAACTAT
>PAWC01000038.1 GCA_002713385.1 Fidelibacterota bacterium | reverse complement strand
CAACCTTGCAGAATCCATTTCACGAATATTACGATGCTCGATCTTGCCTGTGGCCAAATTAATATCCGCACCATTAAACCAGATTCGTTCCGGTACATGAGCATAATATATTTTCGGTGCTGAAATCCCTGCATCAGGATCGTCTAGTTTCTTGACCAATGCAGAAATAAAATGCGCATCTACAATTGTATCATTGTTCAGAAAAACAACTATTTCTGGATCATATTTCAACAACACGTGTTTGAATCCGGCGTTATTTCCACCAGCATAACCTAGATTGTTATCCAGTTCAAGAACATCCACAGCAGAGAAATTTGATTTAATATATTGAACTGAATCATCTGTTGAACCATTGTCCACAACTAAAACATTATAGTTATTATATTCTACTTTTTCCAAAGTACCCAAGCAATCTTCAAGGAGTACCTTGCCGTTCCAATTGAGGACAATCACGGTTACTGATGCTTCAACCGGCATGAGACAATTCCTCGACTGTTTTTACCATCACATCCCAGGAAAATCGTTTTTTATACTCGGCAATATTGCTCCTAAATGATTCTTTATCTTCAATGGAATAAAATGATCGGATCGCGTCAGCGAATGAGCCTGGATTTGGTTCGACACAAAAACCCGTCTTTCCCTCATCTACAATTTCCGGTAAACCGCCTACATTACTTACGATCACTGGAGTGTCATAATGATATGCAATCTGAACTATACCGCTTTGTGAAGCTGTCTTATAAGGCAACACCACAACATCGGTTGTAGCAAAAAATTTGCCAACCTCTTCATCGGGCACAAATGAAAAATGAGTTTGCACATCATCTACCAACCCACATTGTTGGATCAGTTCTACATATTTTTGTTCATCTTCATAACATTCACCAACTATTAGCAATATAAAATCATCTAACTCATCTTTTAGTTTGCCTACTGCTTTAATCAGAATATCCAATCCTTTATACTCCCTGATTAACCCGAAGAACATCAACACATTTTTCGCCGATATGTTCAATTGCTTTTTTGCCTCATCTTGTGCAGGTGCTTCCATGAAAATACTGTAGATCGGATGGGGACTGTATTTGTAATTAGCATCTGGTAGTATACTTAACAATTCTTCTTCCACTTTTTTCGAAAGAACGATGAATGAATCAATATAATTAAAAAATCGTGTTGACAGCTGTTGATCCAAAGCACGTTGTTCATGGGGAATGATATTATCGCACAGGGCGATAATGTTTATATTTGTTTGTTTTTTAATACGTTTTGCTACACCTGAAAATGCTGGAGCAAAGAACGGCATCCAATATCTGAATAGAACAAGATCCGGTTTCAATTCAATGATCAGGTTGGCTGTCTGTTTCCAGGTCAGTGGATTTATAGAACTTAAACATCGGATATTTTGAAAGTCCTGAGCGGCACCACCGCTTTTATACTGTGTTTTACCGGGAAAAAATGCCTTCGGATATTGCGTTGTAAAATTAAATGCGTGGACTTCATGCATTTTTGATAAATGGTAGGCAAGAGCTGAATTTAAATCGGCGATTCCTCCTCTGAAAGGAGGAAAAGGACCAACAATAGCGATACGCATATTGATTTAGTCGGCAGAATTACCGATGATACGCTTCACCCTGTCTTCTTTGCCCTGCTGATTGGCTGTGATCATTTCTGCAATTAACCCAATTGAAAAGAACCACAAACCCAGAACAAAAACCATGGCACCAAAAACGATCAAAGCAAAATGTTTCTGAAATGGGTGGTCTAATAATAATTTGTAATATACTGCTGTACTCTCAAGCACAATCGCAGATAACACACACAATAAACCAAAAAATCCAAATAAGTGTAATGGTCTTTGAGTATACCTGTTTAAAAATAGAATTGTTATAAGATCAAAGAAACCGTGAAATAATCTGCTGCCGCCGTATTTGGTCACCCCGAATTTACGGTGACGGTGGTTGACAGCAACTTCGCCAACCTTGAACTTTTTCTGTCCTGCTAGAGCAGGGATATAGCGGTGACGCCCACCATATACATCCAACGATTTGACCACAGATTGCTTGTAGATTTTCAATCCGCAATTCATATCGTGGATCTTAACTCCCGTCATTAATCGAGTGATAATATTGGCAAACTTCGAAGGCCAACGTTTTGTCCAAGGATCATGACGTGTTTTTTTCCAGCCCGATACAAGGTCATAGCCCTCTTCCAATTTTGCAACGAGATTAGGTATTTCGGCGGGATCATCCTGTAAATCAGCATCCATCGTTACAACATAATCTCCTGAGGAAACTTTAAACCCTTCAGCCAATGCTGCTGCTTTTCCATAATTACGGTAAAATTGAATTACTTTTGTATGGTAATCAGAATTTGATAATTCATTCAAAATATTTATAGAGCCATCAGAGCTGCCATCATCAACGAACAACAACTCATAATTATCATTTCCAGATAGAACAGCTGTTAATTCTTTATGCAGCTCTTTAAGAGATTCAACTTCATTATAAACCGGTATGATAACTGTAATTGATTTCATGATTGTGCGTGTGGGGTCGATTCAGGTATTTGTTTTATCAAATGGGGATAAGCACTGCCAAATTCTCTTTCATTAAACGTCATTTTTATCGATTGTTTTTCATTATCCATTATTAGATAGACAGTCTGCAAGCCCAGCCCATCGCTTGAAAATCTAATATCAATTGAAGATTCAGTTATGGGTTTATTTGTTTGAGTCTTGTGTAAATCTTCAGGCTCGATGCCCCAAAAGATGGATACAAGATCCTTTGGTTTAATCACTTCAAAAAAAGGAAAACGTAAATAAATGCTTTCAGTGGAAAATCGAATATTATGCATCATATCCCAGGCTTCAACAGAATTTGGCCGCACGACCATCATCATGGTTTTTCTGCCTAGCATATCTTTGAAATGGATAAACACATCCTCCCCAGCACAGGTATAACTGAAAGATAATCTGCCACTCACCGGTCCAGTAGATACCAATTTTCCTTTACCTCTGCAAACATTGTATTTTTCTATCCATTGTCCAACATCAATTTTTGGTAAATATTGTTGTTTTGATGACGCACAATTGTTCAGCATAAACATCAAAATAAATCCGCAGTAAATAAATTTATTCTGGAAATGCTTTATTCTTGAGTGTTTCATTAGTGTTGTCAAATTCGTATGCCTTGCGATAAAATTCTATAGCATCTGTTTTACGATTCACACGCATCAAAACATCCCCTAAATGTTCAAGTACTACAACGTTTGTGTCTTCTAATTCGATGGAATGTTGAATATAAGTCAAGGCTTCATCATGTTTTCCCAGTTTAAATAAAATCCAGCCGTAGGTATCTAAATAAGCTGCATTTTTTGGAACAAGTGAAATTGCTTTCGTAGAAATTTGCAGGGCAAAGTCTAATCGTTCATTCCTCTCGACAAGGCTGTAAGCATAATTATTATATGCTTGTACATCCATACTATCACTGCTTATTAGCTTTTCATATATTGAATCTGATGCAGACCATAACTGCATCGAATCGTTTATAATAGCTAGAACATGCAAAACATTTCTTGATTTCGGTGAAATTTTTAAAGCACGATTCAAGTACACCAGCGCTTCTTCATACTTTTTTTCCTGATAATAGGCATTGCCCAAAAGATATTGAATTGCATATTCTTGATTATACGTTTCAACTACAGGTAATAATATTTCAACTGCTTCCAGGAACTGATTCTTATTCATTTCTGCCAAAGCACTGTTTATATAGCCGCGATGGTCTTTTGGATCCAATTGTAACTGTTTAGCAGCATACACTTTGCTCGAATCAGGTTGATCTAGTTCAAGAAACACGGTGGCGATGAAATGCAAAACATTCGCGTCCTGTTTATCAAATTCATAGGCTTTTTTGAAAAAATCCAATGCTTGTGGAATTTGATTCTTCTGATAAAAAATTATACCTGATTGGAACAACCTGTCTTTGCTATGCCCTTCAACATCCATGATCTTATTGATGATTTCAGTGGCTTCATCATAGCGTTCTTCCATTATGATCAAATCAGCATAGGCTGATAAATATTCAACATTACGGCCATCAATTTTTACCAATTGTGCATATATTTCCCAGGCAGTCTGTAATTTGTTTGAACGCAATGATATTTCAGCTGCTTTTTCCAACGCATAAATCATTGCTTTATCGAGATCATAGGCTTCACGATAGAGTTTAATTGCTTTGTCCCATTGCAGGCGGGCAGCCGCTAATTCAGCTTGAGCAATAACATGTTCTGGCTTGTCAGGTTCTATTGAGTGGAGTACATTAAATTGTTCATCAGCTTTATCATATTGATGGCGAATGATATATTGGTCAGCAAGCATTTTTCTTGCATCGACATCATTATCATTCAAAGATAAGGCAGATTTCAAATGAGTTTCTGCCCTCTCTACTTTGCCAAGGTTCCAAAACGATTCAGCTAACGAAACATGGATAGAGCCTTCTGTGGGATCCAACCGCAGTGCATCTTGCAGTTCAATAATCGCCATGGGGAAATTGTTTTGACTTATGTACAATTGTGCATCCATAAAATGCTTTAAAGCTTCCGGGTTGGGCTCTTGTTTACTTTCAACCGTTTCCGTCACAGATTGTTCAGCAGCAGGTACAGGCAGTTGAGAGCAACCTGTAATCATGAATATTGCGAATAGGGAGTAAAATTTATATTTATCTATAAGCATGGTTATTAAATACCATTAAGTAGTGGTTTCCATCCCATTTGTTCTTGAACCTATAACAGAGTATTTAGAAACCAAATTTCCTCCTTTACTTTTGGCTTTATACATTGCTGCATCGGCTTTGATTATCAATTCGTTGACTTGATCTGTGTCTTTTGGATATTCAGCTAATCCACAGCTTGTGGTTATACGGACATCAACATTTTTCATACTAAAAGAAAAATTTGCAATTGCATCAATGATTCTTTGTGCCACTGGAATAATTTTATCGATGTCAGTATTAATGAGTAAAATTGAGTATTCCTCACCACCATAACGTCCAACGATATCAATATTCCTGACCCTTTCTTTGATAATATTCGCTACTTCCCGAATAACATAATCACCGTATAAATGTCCGTATGTATCATTGATAAGTTTAAAACTATCCAAATCCAAAATAGATAAGACAATGCTGTGCTGATGACGTTTTGCTCGGCTTATTTCTTCATTAAATCTGTCCATGAATGCCTTGTGGTTTAGTAATCCCGTCAAGCCGTCATGCATGGCATTTTCATGCATTTTCCAATATTGCTGCTGCCAAGATACCATTGAACCGAATGTCAAGGCCAGTAACTCTAACAAATTTCTATCAGAAACTATGAAATTATAGGATTGCTGTTTTTCTATAGCAATACAGTATTTGACATTGTCATTGATTAAAACAGGCACAGCCAAAATAGAATTGAATTTATGTTCTTCTAAATCGCCTTCTTCGAATCGGCCTGTTTCATAATAATCTGCGGTGCTGTCACTGGATTCCATAGTTTCATCTGAACGGAATCCGCGGCCGTGAATACTTTTAGAAATTGAATATAATTTTTCAGGGTCAACATCTCCACTATACCCGTCTTCCAGGACAACTTTATAGTGTTCACCATCTGTTTGAATTTCGGAGATCGTCAATTTATCATAATTAAAAAATGACCGACACAGATCACGAACTTTTTTATAAAGCCCGCGGACTTCAGATTGTATATCCATGGAGTTCAATAGATTGGCGATCTGATAATGGAAAAAATTATCCAAAGATAATTTTTCAATATTATCCAGTTTAACCATACTTAAAGACACAAAACTACCTAAACTGGTCAGCAAATTCCGATCCCGTTCTTGAATAGTAGAAAAATGATCGGCCTGCACCAAAATACAACCTACAGGAGCATTTTTATACAATACCCTTGCCCCTAGCACACATTCACTACCTCGCCAAGATTTTTCAACAAATAGATCCACCCAATTACCTCCTACATCCGTTTGCTGAAAAAGGACTGCTTCTTGTTGAAAAAAAATGGTTTGTATTACTTCATTTTCAGTAGGTATCAATTCTTTAAAAACATCTTTTGTAGAGGATTGAATAGTCAAATGGTTTCCAGAACCATCTAACATAAAGAAAGCAGCTTTATAATTCTCATTTATAGCTATGACCATATTAAAAACCATCTTTAACAGCTGTTCGTATTGATCATGTATTTCTTCGCGGATAATTAACCCAGGACTGACAGATGTTTTTTGTTCTACACTGGGTTTTACTTCCGGTTCATATATATCTGGATCAGAAGTCGTAAATTGATATAAGATAACAATCAGCAATCCGAAGGCAATATAACGCAAGATTGTGTATAAATCACCTTGGGGATCGGGATAAACAAAAAGTAAGAAGCACACTAAGGCCAATATGGCTGCTGTAATTAATCTGTTTACGTTCATCTGTAAATAAAATCCTCGCTGAAAGAAAGTACATCTTCAGCGAGGATATCTGGAAGGTCTTTAAGTTAGGAAAATCCGTTAAGGGCGTTTGTCTCCAACTAGTTGAATTTTATCATCAAAATTGCGCTTTACCGGAGTATCTTCATCATAGTTAGTGGAATCTTCTTCACTTTCAGCAAGCATGCTATCATTCGTCTTAAGAGGTAGAACCGGTTTAGGAGGTAGAACCGGTAAATCATTTATCTGTTGTTCAGTCATTGCCGGTGTAAAAGTCGCTTGATTACTGCTTTCAGGCATGAATTCTAATCCTAACATCACTACAGCAATAACGACAACCGCTGATAGACTGGCCATTAACGGTGTATATCCAGCGAATGAGCGTGTTGATTTAACAACAGATTTTGCTTCTTTTTCTGAGGTAATACGCCTGTTAAGATTATTCATGAATTCAGCTGATGTTGAAATTCCAGGCATTGATTTCATGGAAGCCATGGCTTGCTTAACAGATTTGATCTGATGTTTGGCTTCTGGGTTTTCTTCCAGATAAGCTTCGACTTGCTTACGCTGGCTCATTGAGAGGTTATTTTCTATATAGTCGGATATTAAATCCTCAAACTGATAACGGTCCATTTATATGTTTGTCCTTTTGTTTATTTAAATTCTTTAAGTGATTGTTGCAATTGTAGTCTTGCACGATTTATTCTCGATTTTACAGTTCCCAGTGGAACGTCGACGATTTTACTAATCTCTTCATAAGAAAGTTCCTGAATATCCCGAAGTATTACGACTGTCCTGAAATGGAGTGGTAATTCCTGAATTGCCATCTGAATTTTCTTTTCAGCAAAGTGTCCTTGGGCTGTTTCACCCGTTTCGGGTTCCACCGAGGGAAGTTGATACTCACGATCATCAAAACCCATTTGGCTCAAGTTCGTCACTTTGTGACGTTTTTTTCTGCGCAATTCAGTTTTGGCAAAGTTACCTGCGATCGTGTATATCCATGTAGAAAATTTGGCAATATTGCGGTAATAATGACCGTGAGTATAGAGTTTCATAAGTGTGTCTTGTACAATATCTTCCGCTTTTTCCATGTCATTTACAAAACGGTATACAAACGTCATTAAACGATTACGGTAACGGTTTACCAATTCTACATAGGCCTGTTCATTGCCATCCTGAAATCGAGCAATGAGTTCTTCATCAGAATAACTAAATTCGTCAGTCATGTTCAATGATGGTATTGAAGAGGAAGCGGGTGAGTAGAGATTCATCGTTTTCACTTGTTGTTTTTATACTCCTGTCAATATCGCCCAACAGGGCAAGGCTGTTCTCGATTTCTTCTTTAGTATACTTTTTCGCATGTGCAGGAAGTTTATTTTTAACTCCGTTGGTTAGTGGGATATAACCTCTAAATGGTTGAGAAGTTCCATTATCCATATGAATAAACAACATCTCCTGAAAAAGCGCTGTAAGGTTAGGAAGTAATGAAATCATTTCATTTCTGGAAATATAATTATTTCCTGTTAATAGGGCTTTTGGAAGATCCCTCTGGCCCACTGCATTCAAGAATTCCCATTTTTGATATTCTCTATTCCAACCGCTGAATTTTTGAACAACTTCAGGTGTTAATATATCGTTTTCACCAAGGCCTAAACAAATTTTTTCTACTTGATTAGCGATATGGTATACAGAATCCCCTGCCATTTCCAGTACAGCCTGAACAACACTCGGAGGAGCATCGATTCCTTGATCATCAAAAAATCGTTTAGTCCATGAACGTAGTTCTTTTTCAAATGGTTTGCGTACATCAATCGGTACCAGTTCTTTCTGCAGCACCTTTGCAATTTTCAATTGTGAATAAAAATCATCCATAATGATGACAAGGAAATGGTTAGGAATGGGCTTCGAACAAAACTGCAGCAGTTCATCACGGGGTTTGTTTTTTATCAGTTGCGGATTCATTATAACAAATAATTTTTTACTACTAAATAAATCTGCTTGATTTAATCTATCAATGATCTCCTGCTGGCTTATATCACCAGGGATTAATAATTCCCGATGCACAGCATCATCTTCAAATACACATTTTTCCAGTTTTTTTACAAAATAATCCTGCAGGAAATAATCATCACCCTGCAAGAAATAGACTTGATTTAAATCACCCTGAGTCAGCTTTAGGAACACGTCTTTCAAGGATTGTGCTTTCATTTATTTTTATCCATTAAACTGATAATAATGACAGCTACAAAAGCGAATATAAAACTTACTAATCGTTCCGTAACTGCATTTTGAAGAAAATCAATGTTAGCCCATATGACTGTTGTAAAAAATCCTGTCAAAAGTCCGGCAATGATTCCATTTCGTGTGGTTTTCTGCCACCATAATGTTAGCACTAACGCGGGACCAAAAGCAGAGCCCAAACCACTCCAGGCATAACTCACAACACCAAAAATATTTTTNCCCTGCATTTCAGATATTACTGCCAGTACATAAGCAAAGAGTCCCAGAATAACGATTGTTATTCTACTTAAAGTTACAAGTTTNTTATTCGTCATTTCCTTACCNAGATATTGATGAATAAAATCCTCTGTTATGGCTGAAGCCGATACCAGAAGTTGTGAATCTGCGGTAGACATCATTGCAGCAACTGCACCAGAGATGAATAATCCGGCAACAATTGCAGGAAGTAACTCTTTTGCCAGTAGTGGCATAGCTTGCTCTACATCGATATTTGTAAAGTAATCAGGACCAAAGTAATTCAAAGCGACAAGGCCGATCAAAAAAGCACCTGTAATTCCTGGAAGTGCCCAGAGGATAGCGATGGTTCTTGCACGTTTGACATCTGAAGGGTTTTTTATCGCCATATAACGAATAACAAGATGTGGTTGGCCTAAATAGCCTAATCCCCAGCTCAATCCGCCTAATATGACGGCCAAGCCGGCAAGTCCTTCTTTACCCATTGTAAAGGATGTATGTGCAGGCCCTGCTTGGGACAAGCTTTGAGTCAGTGATACCTGTGAACTTTGCAATTCAATAAAACCGGCAATGGGTAAAATAATCAATGTGCCAATCATCAGGATCCCCTGCAGCAGGTCCGTCCATGCTACAGCAAAAAACCCACCCATGAGCGTATAAGAAATGATAACGGCAGCGCCAATGGAAATACCGGTTACAGTATCAATATCAAATAATGTTTTCAACACTTTTCCTGATGCATGAAATTGAGCGGAAACATAAAATGCGAAAAAGAAGGCAATGATTAATGCAGAAAATANGCGNATGATATTTGAGCTATCNTCATAACGACGGTGCAGATATTCAGGAATGGTCAATGCCTGGTATTTTTCGGTTTCTATACGAAGTTTTTCAGCGATCAAAAACCAAGATGCTATAATACCTACAGTTATGCCAATAACTGTCCATACTTCTCCTAACCCCACTGCTATAGCAGCTCCGGGAAGAGCCAGTATCAACCAGGCAGATTCACCGGAAGCCCGTTCTGAAAATGCCGTCACCCAGGGNCCTAGTCTGCGACCGGCAAGAAGATAGTCTTCTTGTGTTTTATTCAGTTTAAACGTCCCAATTCCCACAAAGATGAGGAAAATGAGGTAGAGAACAAAAATGATTCCGATCATGTCCATATTAAAAACTCAAGGTTATGATTCCGATTGCCAGACAATAAATTCCAAACCAGTGGAATTGACCTTTCGATANCAATTTTAATAACCACGCAAGTGCAACCCAGCCCACAAGGAAAGAACTTATAAAGGCTACTAAAATTGATCCGGTAGATAAACTGGCAATATTCATAGTGTCTATATCGATCGCAGTTAATAACCCGGCTCCTGAAATTGCTGGGATAGCCAATAAAAATGAAAATTTGGCGGCTTTTTCTGGCGAGATACCCAGCAACATAGCTGCACCAATAGTCGCCCCTGATCTGGAAATTCCAGGAATAATTGCTACTGCTTGTGCGCATCCAATCAGAAAACCATTTTTTAGATTAATAGATGAATGCTTGTTTACAAACCATTTTGTCATTATTAACCATAATCCTGTTGCAATCAAACTGTAAGAAACAGCAAAGGGATGCTCAAATAATTGACCTATCTTGTCTTTCAAGGTTAATCCGATCAGAACAGCTGGAATTGTACCNATGATGAGTGCTGTCAACATTTTTTTACTCTCGTTTGATTTGATAGATTTGACCAATTCTAATATATCATTCCTAAAAACAACTAAGATGCTGCAAAGTGTTCCAATATGAACAAGAACTTCAAAGAAATTTCCCGGCAGTGATAAGTCTAGAAAACGTTGACCCAATACAAGATGACCGGAACTGCTTATGGGTAAAAATTCTGTTAAACCTTGTAGTGAACCAAGGATTAGTGCCTCAATAATATTCATAACAAGCGTATAATTTAGAGGGAACGAACTGGAATCAAAAGACTACACCCAGCCACAAACAGCAATCATTCTACCTGCATTTTTACCATCTCGACGATATGAATCGTATTTATCCGGCTGACAGCAAGTACATTCATCAAGATCAATAATATTTGCACTTTTAATTCCAGAATTAACTAGTTGGTTTTTCACCATACCTTGTAAATCCAAAAATGATCTATCGCCACTTCCCTGAATCAGGAAATCATCTGAAAATTCTTCTGCTACACCTGGGCCAATTTGAAAGCAACATTGCTTAATGGAGGGTCCAATTAGTACAATAATTTCTTCATAATTTGTATTATGCTTCATGAATTCATTAATAGTTTTTGAGACAATTCCTTTAGTAGTCCCTCTCCAGCCGGCATGAACTAACCCAAAGATTTTTGAATTTTTATCTTGAACAAATAATGGAATACAATCTGCCACCTGAATGGATAAAACAACATCTGCTGATTTAGAAATTAATGCGTCAANATCAACTAATTTCCCTGGGGCTATACAAAATTGAACTTGATTACCATGAACTTGCTTTGGAACAACCAAATTTGAACTATTTAATCCAAGTGCTTCAGCAAGTTGTTTCCTATCCTCTGGGGTCGTGTAAGGAAACGAGCCAAGTGAAAATCCTGCTCGAAAATTTTCTTGAGCAAAATATGAACTTAAATCAAGAAATGAATCGCTGGGGACTGTCAATGAATCAGGGACGCTGTTGGATATGAAATTGCACTGTGTCAGCTACAAATGTACCGACTGGAATAAATGATCTATTTTCACATTTAAGAATTTGCATAGTTGAATTACTGTGATCATCTGNAGAAAATGCAATTGCATAGACTAATCCATTATATTCTGTTTGCTCTAACTTTGAAATGAATTCTGTTCGATTTGTTATACCAGAATTACAAATTGCTGTTAATAATCCGCTTACATCATAACCTAATAGAAAATCATTATTTTCAATTTGACTTGGTGAATTAGCATCTCTGGAGACATTTTTATGTGATAAAATAGTCATTCCTTCCAGATGAGGACCGACATTATCCTGGGCAAGGATTTCAGGCTGATTCCAAGCAATATTCCCCACCAAACTTGTATTCAAATTGTACATAGGGAATTGTGTACCGATATAATTTAAATGTTCAGCATGAATAGGCATATAAAGCGCTTGAATTGTTGATAATACTACTTTGGAAGAATCTTTTATCTTTTTCTCATTCTCATCTTCTGCTAATGCGAAGAAATCTTCAGTATTCACATCGAACAATGCATCAAGGCTATCAAAAGACATGCCCAGAAATTCATCGTATGGATTATCTGGAGGAATAAGGTTGAATGCAGTTTGACGCAGTGATTGGAACTGCTTTTTCAGGTTTTCCGGTTTACCCGTATACCATTCTACAACAACAACCGTATGATCCAGAGCATCCATTTCTTTCAGAAATGCATCAATAACACTGTGGCCATAATCATCTGCGGGAGCGATTATGGCGATACTATCCTTGGTCAAATATTCTGCTATCCATCGTGCAGCATGCTGTCCTTCATCAGTCCATCCAGCTTGCAGTTGAAATATATTATTTTTTAAACCTGAAAATGATAATCCACTGCCGCCAGGTACGATTAATGGTAAAGTTGAACTTTGCAGTACATTTGTAAGAGCCAGATCATCTCTAGCAGTAATTATTCCCAATAATTGTTTATTCTTTTCCAAGCGTTTGATTGCCCGTATCGCTTCTACTGCATCACTCTTGCTGTCTTCTATTTGAAAAGCGATATTTACAGGTTGCCCTGGCTTATTACTGGATTGATGCAATCCTCTTAAGAATGAATTACCAATTTCTGCATGTCTTCCAGTCAAAGGTAAAACAACACCAAAAGTAAACATCTCTAAGGCAGGCTGATATGAAGCCAAAAACATTTTTTCATATAGTTCATAATATGCTTCAGGTATAAAGACAGGATCTACTTTGTTTAAAGCAACAGCACAATCATCAGGATTACCNTTTTGGAGGTGTGTAAACGCTTGAGCAAGATTCATAATAATTTCATTGTCTTCTAAAGCAGTCAGTTGCTGTTCTGCAATTGCGCTTTCAGAAATGCCTATTTGAATTGTTTGTATTATCCGGGAATTAATTTTTTCAACAAATGAATCATCATTATCTATTTGCCTGGATCGCATATACATTCTGAAGGCACCATCCACATCACCTTCGGCTATTAAAATATCGCCTAAAACCATAAAGGCTTCCGATAAATACTCATGTTGGCCATATTGTGTAAGAATTGTTTTACCAAATGCTTTGGCTACATCAACATGATCCAAAGCTAAACTAGTTTTCATAACTAATAGATTTACTGGAAGCTCGTATTCCCCAGCAGGTTTTTTTAATATACGCTGTAAAATTTTGTCCGCAGTAGCGTAACGTCCGTCATCATAATGCTCTAGAGCTTTATTGAATTGTTCGGCAATGATACGCTGCTGCAGCCAGTTTTGGCTGAGGATTATTCCATGACACATGAAAATCGAAAAAATGAAAATTAGTTTTCTCATTACTCGACAGTAACTGACTTAGCAAGATTCCTTGGCATGTCAACATCGCCCCCACGAATGACAGCCAAATGATAAGCCAATAACTGGAGTGGAATTGTTGCCAGAATAGGAAAAACACGGGAATGGCTTTGGGGAATTTCTATGATATGATCGGACAGTTTTTCCAGCTCTTTGGATTTCTTGTCAGTCAAAATAATAATACGTCCCTTGCGGGCCTGGACTTCCTGGATATTGGATAACACTTTTTGATACGTCTGATCATGAGGAACGATAAATAAGACAGGCATTTTTTCATCAATAAGCGCAATAGGGCCGTGTTTCATTTCTGCTGCAGGATACCCTTCTGCATGGATGTAGGAGATCTCTTTCAGCTTTAATGCTCCTTCTAAAGCCACAGGGAAATTCACTCCCCGCCCCAAGTAAAGAAAATTATCAACTTTTTCGTACTCCCAAGCGATATTTTCAATAACCTCTGTATCTGATAATATAGTTTTAACATCTTTTCCAACATTAGCTAATGCTGTGGCTAATTTGATGCCCTGTTGTTTAGACATGCCCTTTTTCCGTCCCAAAAGCAGGGCCAGCATGGAGAGTACTGTTACTTGAGCAGTAAATGCTTTGGTGGAAGCAACGCCAATTTCTGGACCGGCATGTGTGTAAACACCACAATCGGTAATCCTAGTTATGGAACTGCCAACAACATTACAAATGCCTAAGGTGAGACTACCCTGTTCCTTGGCTTTTTTAATAGCAGCCAATGTGTCTGCAGTTTCCCCTGACTGGCTAATGGCAATAACGACTGTTTCATTATCTATAATGGTTCGTCGGTAACGAAATTCAGAAGCATATTCAACATAAACAGGAATACCGGCATATTCTTCCAACAAATATTTACCAATAAGTCCAGCGTGCCATGATGTTCCACAGGCAGTGATATAAAAACGTTTGGCATTCTCAATGCGCGTCATATAATCTGAAAGTCCGCCAAGAAAAGCATATCCTTTATCGACCTGCAGTCTACCGCGCATGGTGTCTGTTATTGAATCTACCTGATCGTGAATCTCTTTGAGCATAAAATGAGGGAAATTACCTTTTTCAATCGCCTCCAAATCATGTTCAATAATGGAAATATCCTTGTAGACCACTTTTTTATCTTTTATCTGGGAAATGATATAACCGTCATTTTTTAATACGACCATTTCACCTTCATCCAGATAAATAACACTACGGGTGTGCTCGATGATGGGTGAAGCATCACTGGCAACAAAATATTCACCTTCTCCTACACCCAAAACCAATGGACTGCCATACCGGGCAGCAACCATAATTTCTGGTTCATCCTTACAAATTGCCACGATTCCATAAGCGCCCACCACTTCCTGNAGTGCCGCTTGTACAGCTTCCGGGAATGATAAGCCATCTGTATAATAAATTTTTGAAATTAACTGTACCAGGACTTCAGAATCTGTTTCACTCTGAAACTTTACACCCTCTTTTTCCAATACCTGTTTAAGNACATTATAATTTTCGATAATGCCGTTATGTATGAGTGCTATTTTACCATCTTGATCTGTATGGGGGTGGGCATTGATATCATTGGGTTCGCCATGGGTAGCCCAGCGGGTATGTGCTATACCAACTGTGCCATTTAATACATGATCATCCACTTCAGATTCCAAAACAGAAACTTTCCCTGCTTTTTTCAGTAAATGCAATTGATCATCGCCAATAACAGCCAATCCAGCTGAATCGTAGCCCCTGTATTCAAGGCGCTTAAGCCCATTGATTAAAATGGGTACAGAATCTTTGTTACCGAAATATCCGACTATTCCGCACATGTGTTAAATGNTCTCCTTTAAGTGAATATATCTACAGATATACATTATTCCCATTCAATTGTTCCGGGTGGTTTCGACGTCACATCATAGACCACCCTGTTGATTCCTTTTACTGAATTTACTATGCGATTTGAAATCGTTGATAAAACATCATCCGGCATGCGATACCAGTCCGCTGTCATGCCATCGCTGCTGGTAACAGCTCGCAATCCAAGAAGATTTTCATATGTCCGCTGGTCGCCCATGACGCCGACAGTTTTAACTGGTATTAAAACCGAAAAGGCCTGCCAGATATCATCATATATCCCGGATTCATGGAGGCAATTCATATAAATATCATCTGCTTCCTGTAGAATGGTAATGCGCTCCCTGGTTATTTCACCAATGATACGTACGGCCAGCCCCGGGCCCGGGAAGGGATGGCGGCCAACCAGTTTTTCCGGAAGACCCAATTCTTTTCCTACTTTACGAACTTCATCCTTAAATAATTCCCGGAGCGGTTCCACGAGTTCAAATTCCATGTCTTCAGGGAGTCCGCCAACGTTATGGTGGCTTTTAATCACATGGGCAGACTTGCCATGNCTGACACCACTTTCGATGACATCAGGATATAGTGTNCCTTGAGCTAAATAATCNAATTGTCCAAGCCCAACAGCTATATCCTCAAATGATCGTATAAATTGTTCGCCAATAATTTTGCGTTTTTGTTCTGGATCCTCGATTCCGNTCAACTTATCAAGGAATTTTTCAGATTCAACAAATGATTGAATATTGACACCTAAACCCTCTTGCAATGCTGCAACGCATTGTTCAGCTTCATTTTTACGCATCAGCCCGTGATCGATCAATACAGATGAGCATCTATCACCAATTGCCTTATTCATCAGCGCACTGACAACGGATGAATCTACGCCGCCGCTGACTCCGCATAAAACATGACCATCNCCCACTTGTGACTGAATTTTTTCTATCCGATCATTTATAAAATTCCCCGCAGTCCAGTTTGGNTCACATGCTGAAATTTTAAAGAGGAAATTATTAATGATCGTTTCTCCAAAGGTCGTATGGACAACTTCAGGGTGAAATTGCGTCGCATAGCGTTTACCATCCGGTGAACACATGGCAGCAACGATTGCATTAGATGATTCAGCCAATACAGACCAGCCTTCAGGTACTTTTGTTACTTTATCCATATGGCTCAACCAGACTTGCGAACCATCTTCTACTTGATCTAATAAAGCATTTGAATTTTTATGATGGATTTTGGCAAAACCGTACTCACCTTTAGTTCCCGGTTCAACTTTTCCTTCATAGTGATGGGCTAACAACTGTAACCCATAGCAAATACCCAAAATGGGGATATCCATATCGAATACACCTGTATCAAACTCAGGAGAATCATCAGCGAATACACTTGNCGGTCCTCCTGAAATAATGACTGCTTTTGGTTTTCTGGATTCAATATTAGCCACAGAAGCATTCGGCGGTAATATTTCTGAATACACATTTTGTTCACGAATACGCCGGGTAATCAATTGCGTATATTGGGAGCCAAAGTCCAAAATAACGACACCTCCNTGATGAATATTGCTCATGAAAAATCCCAGCTCATTAATTCATCAAGAAAATCATGATTCGTTAACCTGTAATGAATCGGTGTAATACTTACATAGCCATCTAATACTGCATTATGATCCATATGTGATTCTTCATCCGGCGNAATTATTTGTCCTGTCATCCAATAATATACCCTGCCTCTGGGATCTACCCGTTTTTCAAAACGATCTTTAAAAGCAACATTGCCCTGCTGTGTAATTTTGTATCCTTTGATTTCATTTTCTGGTATTGCTGGCACATTCACATTTAATAATGTTTTTTCAGGTAATCCTTTCTCCAAAACATGTGAAACCACTGCTTTAGCTGCAGCTTTAGCACCAGCAAAGTCGCTTTCACCAAATGAATTCAAACTTACAGCAACCGAAGGGATATTCAGCATGGTACCTTCTGTGGCAGCTGACACAGTGCCGGAATAGATAATATTTGTTCCGGTATTTGAACCAAGGTTTATTCCCGAAACAATAATATCCNGTTTTTCTTCTAACAAAGCTTGTGTAGCAATTTTTACACAATCGGAAGGTGTTCCATCTACGGAAAACCCTTTAAAACCATTACTGCGCCTTACTTCATCTACACGAAGGGGATCGCTGATCGTAATAGCATGACCAACAGCCGATCGTTCCCTGTTTGGCGCAACAACGGTGACCTGCCCAAGATCTGACATTGCACTCCATAAGGCCTTAATTCCCGGAGCATAAATACCATCATCATTTGTTACCAAGATGCGTATTTTATTCATGTCAGCATGCGTATCAGATTTGCTAGGGTTGATTTCATATCTTCTCTCGATACAATATGGTCAACAAAGCCTTTTTGTAGCAGAAATTCAGCTCGTTGAAAACCTTCTGGTAAATCCTGGCCGATGGTTTGTTTGATTACCCGTGGGCCAGCAAAGCCGATCAATGCGCCCGGTTCAGCGAGAATTATATCGCCAAGCATGCCGTAACTTGCTGTAACTCCTCCCGTAGTGGGATCTGTGAGAATGGGGATATATAATCCACCTTCATCAGATAATCGAGCTAATCTCGAACTAATTTTTGCCAATTGCATTAGAGAATAAGCCCCTTCCTGCATGCGCGCTCCGCCTGAAGCGCAGATGATGATTAATGGCAATTTCTGTTCACGGGCATGTTCAATGGCCAAAGAGACCTTTTCTCCAACGACAGACCCCATACTGCCGCCAATGAACCCAAAATTCATAACTCCCATAACCACATCACGGCTGCTGATCTTTCCTGAATAAAAATTAATGGCATCTTTGTGTTGTGTTTGTTCCTGGGCGGCATGAATTTGATCGGTATATTTCTTTTTCCCCTGGAATTGCAACGGATCAGCAGACTCAATATTGCTAAATAATTCGGAAGACGATCCTGAATCGAGAATAAGGTCTAAATATAATTGCGATGATACACGAAAATGGTGATCGCAGTGGCGGCAGACAGAATGGTTTTTCTCCAGTTCAGNGCGGTANAGGATTTCATTGCAGGTAGGGCATTTCTCCCACAAACCATCAGGAATGGACTTCTTTTCCCGTTCTTTTATTTTTTCATCTTTGCGTTTAAACCAAGGCATAGGACACTGCTTTCTTGTGCATTACCACTGCGCTTTCGCCGTCGGAGTAATAGTGTTCACGGACACCGANTTCTTCGAAATTAAAATCACTGTATAATTTAATCGCCGGCAAATTGGATTCGCGCACTTCTAAAAATACATTTGTTTGAGTACCTAGTTCATGCAAAGTATGCTGCAACAATTTTTTTCCATAACCTCGATGCTGAAAAGGTAAATCTATAGCAATATTCAANATCTGGGCTTCATTTTTTACAACTCGAACCATGATATATCCCATGATCTTTTTTTCAATTTCAACNTAAACCAATTTTCCATTTTCTTGTTTTAATTCCTGTTGAATTTGTTTTTTGTTCCAGGGATGTTGAAAAACTCTGTTTTCAATTGCAGTAATGCCACCTACATCATGTTCACTAGCACGCCTGATCATGCCGGTTTATTCATTTCGAAAGGTGCAATATAGTTTGGAACCAACGTGTACGGTTTTTTCTCAACCCATTCTTCAAAATGATTTAACGCCAGTGCGCCTACATTTTTTGCTGACGGTTGTACTTTTTTTGCTCTTTCATAATCTTCGAGAAATTTATCACAATTTACATGGACACAAGCATTATTTTTAATTACTGGTTTTAGATCAGACCATTTGCTCACAGAAGCATCAGTAATAAGCTGACCTGCCGCTGAATAATTTTGATGATAGATCATATCTCGATGAGAAAATAATAATACGTAAAATTCTTCATCATGATTTCTTTCAGAAGCAATTGCTTGCAATGTTGGCACAGGAATAATCGGCAGATCATGGCTGTAAGTGAGTCCTTTCGTAAAACTTAAACCAATCCGCAATCCCGTAAATGATCCCGGGCCGATGGACACCGCGATGCCATCCAGATCATTCAAATTAAAATGTGTTTTTTCCTGCAGTGTTTTATAAAACATGGGTAATAATGCGGCGTGCTTGCGGGGGATATTTGCTTCTTCAATTCCTTGCATTGCATCATTTTCAAAATAGGNAATGCTGCAGATGTCTGTCGCCGTTTCTATGGCCAGAATGTTCAAAGCGTCCAGCCTTCGATAACCAATGATCNACCATCGGGTTTTTCTGGAATTCGCTTGAATTCAATTTTTATGGCATCATGAGGAACGACTTTTGCAATTTTTTCTGACCATTCGATGATGGTGATTGCTCCATCAGATTCTAAATACTTTTCTCCACCAATATTGAAAAAATCTTTTTCATTTTCCAAACGATAACAATCCACATGATTCAATAATAAATGTTCACCTTGGTATTCGCTAACCAGTTTAAATGTGGGTGAGCCCACATTATCCTTGATACCCATGCCTCGGGCAAATCCTTGAGTAAACGTCGTTTTTCCACTGCCAAGTTCTCCTGTCATGGCAATCACACATGGACTTTGAATTTTAGCAGCCATTTCGGCAGCAAAATTTTTAGTTGCGGATATATTATTTAACTCTATCGTAAAATGATCAGACATAGGATATACTTCAAGATTTACTGCGCATTGTTACTACCGGTACCATCATTTCTTCCAATGAAATTCCGCCGTGCTGAAAACTATCTTTTAAACGACTTTCATATTTATGCTGTTGGTTGGGATAAAGGAAAAACACATCTTCCTTTGCAATNAGATAAGTGGTTTGATGCATTAAGTCCATTAGTCGATAATCTGCTGGCCGGCGGATTATCATGGCGTGTTTTTCATTGGTATTCAAATTCCGGCCTATCTTATAACGCACTCCCTTTGATGTTTCTTTATCCGCACCAACCAGTGCACCTTTATTCACTCTCGTACTTCCGTGATCACTGGTCATAATCACTGTACAACCATCCCGGCTCAAATCTCTTAAAAGAGTAAATAACCACGAATGCTCAAACCAAGTTCGAATTGCTGTGCGATATCCGGATTCATCAGGGACCATTTCCCTCAATACATCCGATTCAGCCCGCTTGTGAGCCAGCATATCCACAAAATTGACAACCAGACCTAAAACATCCATATTCTTTATTTCTGAATAATGGGATTGAAATCTTTTGCCTTGGTCAGCCGTATTGATCTTCTCATAGCACAGCGTTNTCTCCTTGAATCCGGCTTTATCCAGTGCGAACCGCAGCATTTTTTTCTCATGCTGATTTAAACTTTTGGCGTGGTTTTCCATATCATATAATTGTTCTGGAAATCGCTTAACAAATTCATCGGGAAACAATCCGGAAAAAATGGCATTGCGGCTGAAGGGTGTGGCTGTAGGTAAAAGTGAAAATTGATAATCAAATGTGATATCGTAATACGGGTTTAGAAAATCCTGAATTACCTTGAATTGATCATAACGCAAGGCATCAATAACCAATAAACACGTTTTAATACGCTGATCAATTTCCGGTTTTACGAATGTTTTAAAAACATCATTGGATAATACCGGGCGTTCATCATTATATAACCAGTTCTTATAATTTGCTTCAATGAATTTGACGAATTCGCTATTGGCAGATTGCATTTGCTCTGCAAGTATATCACCGAGACTAATATCCGGATGGTTATCAAATTCTAATTGCCATTTTACCAATCGCGTATAGATGTTCCACCAATCATCCGCTGACATTTCTTCCTGCAGNTTGAACTGAATTTTCTGAAATTCCTGTAAATAGCCGCTTGTGGCGTGTTCTTCACGAATTTTGGATTGTTCCAATACTTGCTTACAGGCCATGAAGATCTGGGTAGGATTNACCGGTTTAATAAGGAATTGAGCTACTTGTTCAGAAATGGCTTCATCCATTAGATCTTCTTCCTCACTCTTGGTGATCAGAATTACCGGAAGCCCCGGTTTGATCTCTTTGATCTCACGCAGGGTAGTCATGCCGTCTTTCCCGGGCATAAATTGATCCAACAAGACGAGATCATAAGGATCTTGCCCAACCATGGTAACAGCGTCTTGGCCATTGGTCGTTTTGGACATTCGANACCCTTTTTCTTCTAGGAAGAGAATATGGGGTTTCAGGTGGTCAACTTCGTCATCAACCCAGAGGATCTTGCCACGATTTTCAGTCATAAACGGCGGTTAGCTTTATCGTGTTCGATCATATTACTTCGTCGTCATTGTCCAAACGCCATCCCAATCCTTGTCTGGCGGATTATCCATAAAATGTTTGCAGCGAAATATGTACACTTTACTGGGCGTAGTTGGGCGAGTGGGAAATTCATCTTCCATCTCTGCTGAAGCTTTGAATTTTTTTAATGCTATATCCCATTGCTGATTATTGTACAATTCAAGTCCTTCATGATAGATTTTCAGCATTTCTGTCATGTTACCATTTAAGGCACCTTTTTCAGACAGGAGTTCATAAACATGTACCGGGACCGTTTTCCCTTTTACACGGACGTAATCCAATGTGCGCCATTCAAAATCGTCTTTCACCTTTTCATATGTATTCTCTGCAACTTGAATATATACACCATACTGCTTAGCGGATGATTCTAAACGAGCAGCAACATTTACCGGGTCTCCCATCATGGTATAATTCATACGCATTTCCGACCCCATATTGCCAGTGACCATGGGCCCGGAATTCAGTCCGACGCGATGCCGCAAATTATGTACAATATCAGGCTTATCTTCTTCATGGCTCCATTTTTCACGTAACTCAACAATTTTATTTTCCATAGCCAAAGCTGTTTTGCAGGCCAATAATTCATGGTTTTCCACCGGAACGGGAGCTCCATAAAATGCCACAATGGCATCTCCTATATATTTATCCAATGTCCCTTGGTGTTCTAGTAAAATAGTGGTCATTTCAGTTAAATAATCATTCATCAATTTCACCATGTCTTCCGGTTCCATAACTTCTGAAAAAGCTGAAAAACTCTGAATATCAGAAAAGAATGCTGTATGATAACCGGCATCGCCACCCAATTTGGGCTCCTGCTTTTCTGAATACATTTGATCAATCAAGTCAGGTGAAATATAAGTGCTAAATGTGTCCTTCAAGAATTTCTTATCTTTCTGCTCATTCAAAAAACGATATAATATATTGCTAACATACGTAATTCCAATTCCAACTATGGGTGACACCATAGGTAAAACATAACTTTCGCCAATTCCCGGTAAGGAGATACTATCTGATCCAAACAGTGCTTTAATCATCCACCAGTAATCATTCATGAACGCACCGCAAACTACTCCAAAATAAATAATACCCTCAATAAAAACCAAAACAGCAGCGATAATTGGATTCACATAATCCAGCAAGAAAAACGCAATAAGAGCCAATAATGTAATCAGAAAAAATTGCGCTACAGGAAAACCATGACGTGATAAATCAGTCACAGCACCACCAAACGTATTAATAAAATTTTTATGCAGTACTGTCTGGATCGCGTTGGCGTGTGTTTCCATTCCCGGAGTCAACTGCTGGACACCCATATAGTTATAATAAGGAGTTGATTTCACATCATGGATAACCTCTACGGATACGCCGATGACAACAATCTTATTATAAAATGGTGTTTTCGTAACATCAAAATCATCCCCGATACCTAGTGCTTTTATCGTTGCAGCCCTGTCTGCGGGATCTTCAATGGCATTGACCCATTCTGGAATTTCACCAGGTAAGAATTGTGTCATCCAGTCCACATCTTCTAAAGGATCGCGTAGATCGATATCTTCAGTATCGATCACGTGTGCAACTGAGAAACGAGGAAATGTTCCCCAAGGTGGTAAATTTTCTTCAGTTTGTAGACGATATCCTGATGGGGGTCCGTAATAATTCACAAAGAACGTATTGCTGCGGCCATAGGCATTCATTGAATAGGGACCATACGTCCAAGTACGATCATTAGGATCATACCTTGGAATCGTTGTATCCGGCAGATCTGCAAATGCTTTCACTGCTTTCATTCCCAGGGTTAAATAGGCTTTTTCCGGTTCATGGGTCATATAACCGGCAATGGCATAACGCCGTGAAAAACCATCATCATCCATCTGGTCATTGATCAAGCCCGTTTCGGGATTGACTGCCATAACTTGGTCAATTGGATAAGATATATATTGCGGAGGTTCTCGGTTAGGTTCAGTGACCATCTTTACATTGATGACCACTTCAGTACCATGGGCTCTTGCTTCAACTATAGATTCAGCTAAAAGTTGGTCTCCATGACGAGGAACCATATAGGGTAATGCTTTGTTGATTTCTCCAGCCAGCAAAGTATCTCCGTATTGAGGAATCAGATTAAGAATTGATTC
>PAWC01000037.1 GCA_002713385.1 Fidelibacterota bacterium | reverse complement strand
GACATCAACCATGGATGGAATCAAAAAAGTCCAAGGTCGCTGGTTTCCTTCGCGTTTTATTTTCAAGGATGCACTAAAGCGCAACAGCAAGGGCACGGAATGGGTAATCGAGGACATCCAGTTTGATGTTGAAATTCCGGAACATATTTTTTTAAAGGCGGCACTCAGAAAATAGCTCTGGAAACATAGGCTATTCAGGCGATTATGAGCTGAGGGGAAAGATGAAAAGAGAAATGAGTACTCTCTTTTCATAAATCCATTAACTTCTCGCCTGTTTTTACACCCCCTTATGCAAAAATTTCTAATTATACTATTATCCATTCTGTGCCTGTTAGGCGCTCAGACTAAAGATATAAACGGCCGCACGATTGATGCCAGTGATGGTAATCCCATTCCTGGTGTAAATATTATAATTAAAGGAACCACAGAAGGTGCTGCCTCTGATTTGGAAGGGAAATTCACTTTTTCCACTACACAAGATTACCCGATTACCCTGGAAGCTACTCATATCGCCTATGATTTGATCATAGTTGTAGTAGAAAAAGATACATTAGTCCAAATTCAACTGACACCTACTGTTCTTGAAAGTCAGGAGGTCGACGTTATGGGAGTGCGTAGAAAGGTAGAGTTGGATGTGGCTTCAGCGGTGGATCGGATTGATATTGAAGACATAGAGCTACAGGGAGCTCGCGATATTGGTAGTGCCCTGCGACGCGTTTCCAGTTTGCAGTTGAACTATGCCAACAGTGGTAAACAGACTGTCAGCATCCGCGGCAGTAATGCCACCGATGTGGCTGTATTTTTAGATGGAGTGCGTATCAATGATGCCAATACTGGTGTGGCGGATCTGTCTTTCATTGATTTGAATGCCATTGAACAAATTCAAGTCATCAAAGGCGGTGGTTCATCTCTATTTGGCAGTGATGCCATTGGCGGAATAGTGAATGTAGAAAGCCGTAAAGCCACGGCCAACACGGCTTATGTTGCTGAAGGCCTTGGTCAAACGTACAGTGATGATCTGGATTTGTCATTTGGGGCTTCGGGTGTATATGGCCCTGTTGGTGTAGGTGGCCGCTACACAGGAAAGAAGCGTGCTTTCGGCGGTCGTACCATTACCACATCTATTTTTAACAATATGTTTGGCAGCGTGGATGTTCTTTTTGGACGAGTTGATATTAGCTGGTACAATTTGGCCAAAACACTTGAATTTGAATCAGGAAGCGTAACAGCTGATGATGGCTTGGAAGTGATAAGTACAAAATATGAAGGACCGATTTTAAAAACACAAGATTGGTCATTTATGGCGGGACAGCGCTCCTGGTATTTAAACCAAAACTATTTTACCAGTGTCAATGAAAAACTAAAGGATGGCTCTAACATACTGCAAGCCTCCAAAGGATTTTCGATCCGAGATATAAAAAACACAATTCAAATTGAATCCGAGGAACAATTTTTTAATGGTGACCGCTCTTATTTTGATGTAGATGGTTTCCAGACGGAGGATCATGTGGCGGATATGTCCAGAATCACCCGAGCTCTGGCTCTGGTTTCCCGCTGGACGATAGTGAGCGACAGCCCTATTTTGGATCATATAAATTGGGAAGTCGGTCTTAGATATAACAAAATTAAAACAGTCCTTGATGAAACCTATAATTATTATGCTGAAGGACTACCAACAGGAGAACTGGATGAAGATNACAGTGAATTAAACACAGTTGTTACCAGCAAAAGACTCGGGGTTCATGTTGATGGTCAAACCAATAAACTGCGTTATTCATTGTTTGTGAATCAGGGCAACAATTCCCGATTACCAACATTGAGTGACCGCTTCCGTTTTGCCCATGCCGTGTTCGATAGTTCAATGGACACAGTACTTACTCGTGAGCATTTGTCTACTACAGAAGTCAATTTGAATATGACCTTTATGGATGTCCAGACAGAATTACCCATTTCTGAAATAAATTTGATTTTTGGTGTCTTTATCAATGACTACACAAACAAGATTGCGTATCGACCAGTTGAGGCAGGACCTCCGGTTCCATTTAATGATTTGACAGCCGATATCCGCGGGTTTGAAGCAGCGCTGAAAATGTTTATGTTTGATGGCAAATTTTCTGTTAGCAGTGCTGGAACCTGGTTAGGCATCAGCAATATTTTGGTTTTCCCCAACAAACCTGAATATCGNTATGTTTCCACTGCTGAATTGAATTTGGGCTGGCTNACGTTGAGCTATGATCATTTGAACGAAGGTGAACAGTATTATTATATTGCTGGTTATGGCGATGGAGTGCGCAAAGCACGGGAGAATGCTAATCTGAACATTACTGTGCAAAAGAAATTCTGGAAGTTGAACTGCAGTTTATCTTATACAATCAGAAATATGATGTCCAAAGAAGAATTAGATTTAACGTTGGAAGAAAGCATCAGACAAGGATTTAATTATTTTGAGCGCTACAGGGAAATTGTCACATTCAAGATCAGCTTATAAGATATGAAACGTATTTTATTATTACTTTTTGTTTACCTTGGATGTGAATCACCTTTTTCCACAGAACCCACAGATGATGATATATTTGCAGTGAGTCACAATTATAAAAATGAAAAGATATACCATCCTTCTCCGGTCACTTTGGAATGGTCCAACATCACCATAAAAAAATTCAAAGAATTTTTAGTTGAACGCTCTGCAACTTACAGCGATAGTATTGTATGGGTAGAGCTTGCCCATATTCAGGATTCTTTACAAACGTCATATACAGACACCATAGATGATGACGTTACTTTTCAATACCGTGTTCGAATCGTTGATCAGGACGATCAATTCATCCATGCCCTATCCGCTCCGTTTGTAGTGCCCAATGTGTCATCATTAAAAGTTCCCAGTCATTACGATGATCCCCAAACAGCATTTGATTCAAATTTTATAGATAATGGCGACACGATAAAAGTGTATCCAGGTCTTTATCGTGGACATTTTCAATTTTTAGATAAAGATGTAACTATCAGAGGTATTACCATACCGGAAATAACCTTGTTTGGCGGTCTGAATGAGATCGGTTCTGTTGTGGAAATAAATGGCGGGAAGTTAAAAGGACTGACTATCATCGGTGGAGAAGCTCTTTATGGTGCCGGTATTTGGGCGAAAGGAAATACAGTTATTCAAGATTGTATCATTCGTAACAATCGCGCAAAAGAAGATATAAATGCCAATCTTCAAATCTATCCAAATGGTATGGGCGGCGGCGTTTATTTGCAAGATGAAGCGCAAATGATTGAAAGTAGAGTCACTAGAAATTTCTCTAACCGGGAAGGCGGCGGTGTGATAACAGATGGCAATAACAAAATTATTCGCTGCAAAATTGATAAAAATAAGATCTATGCTCGTTTTCCAGGCAATTCATTTAATTCTGCAGGCATACACCAGGTAGAGGGAACATTAATAATACGCAATTCTATCATACGCCGCAATGAAACCACGGGCTCCGGAGGAGGTCTAGGCGTTGGTGGTTACACAGAAGTGTATAACAGCTTATTCATTAAAAACCGGGCAACAGCTGGTGGTGGTGGAATTCTGATTAGTTCAGCGGGGGCAGCAGATATTATTAATTGTGTACTTTATAAAAACATGTCATCAGCAAGTAGCGGCGGCTGGTGGGGCGGATCTAATTTTTCCGGATCAATTGTCATGCTGGGTGCAATGTCTGTTATTAATACAATTGCCTGGCAAAATCTTGGCGGTAATGATACACGGCTCTATCCTCAAAATTCAATATACACGGACACAGATGAATTTCAGTTTGTTTCTGGAGAGGGAAACTTGAATGAGGACCCGATGTTCGTTGATTCGAATCGCGGCAATTTTGTACTGGAATTGAATTCTCCCTGCAAAAATGCCGGTAATCCTGATGATATATACAATAACACCAACAGTTCACGCAATGATATGGGAATTTATGGCGGCCCTTATGGTGATGATTGGTAGGGAAGTAATAAAGCATTAATTTCTTGATCATGGCCAGGAAAAAGAAAAAGCCATTCAAGAAATCACTCACTTCAAGTTCTCATCCCATTCCCCCAAAAAAGTTAATGGTAAAATGAATAAACGACATTTATTCATTTTACTGACTTTTGCCATTATGCTTGTTGGTTTATTGTTTACCCAGCCCAATAGATCAACAATACCCTATTACAAAAATCTGGATTCTTCTGTACAATATATAGGAGATGAAGAGTGTGCCGCCTGCCATGCAGATATTTATAATAGTTTTATACGCACCGGCATGGGCCGTTCATTTTATCCGGCGGGAAATGCGGAAGCAATCGAAGATTTTAAAAATAATGCACCTATTTATGATGCCAATAATAACTTTTATTACAAAGCATCATTACAGGAAGGGAATATTGTCCAGACGGAATATCGGATCAATGCCGCTGGTGAAAAAATCCACGAATTAAACCGCAGAGCCGATTATGTCATGGGCTCCGGAAATCATAATCGTACTTATGTGACAGTACAGAATGGTTTTGTGAAAGAATTGCCCCTTACGTGGTATGTAGATAAAAAAAAGTGGGATTTAAGCCCCGGTTACCATACTACAAATATGCGCTTTTTTCGACCTATTGTTGAAGAATGTATGCATTGTCACAATAGTTTTACCGACTTTGAGTCCAACTCGCAAAACAAGTATAATATACCTCTGCCGCATGGTATTGGCTGTGAACGCTGTCATGGTCCGGGCCGGCTGCATGTTCAAACTCGAATAGATAACAAAAATGAACTAAAAAGCAGTATAGATTATACAATCGTAAACCCCAAACACCTGCCTTTCCAGGAACAACTGGATGTATGCCAGCAATGCCATTTGCAGGGTGAAATCAGTGTTTTTCAGCCAGATAAACGAAGTACAGATTTTCGCCCCGGTATAAAATTGAGCTTAGTAAAAAGCATATTTATGGAAAAAAACCAAACACCGAATGAATTTCGCATTGCCAGTCATGCAGAACGTTTGGCCAAAAGCGCGTGTTTCCAAGAAAGCAGTTCTTTAACATGTATCACCTGTCATAATCCCCACGTACCGGTGCAGGAACACAGTCGCAGATCTTTTAATGATAATTGTTTAGCCTGCCATGACCCAAAAACATTGATAGTAAAGAACATTGAAAACCATAAACAAAATTCAGACTGTGTTAAATGTCATATGACACAAGGTGGCACAGCGGATATTCCGCATGTGAATTTTACAGACCATAAGATTCAGATTCCAAAAAAAATCCAGACAACTACCACACCGATCTCAGGGAGGATATACAATGCCCCCATTGAGTTGGTGAACTTTTTTACTAAAGAAAAAAGCCCTAACGCAATACAAACAGGAATTGCTTACGTCCGCTATTTTGAATCAAGACATCAGCACAAAGATTATTTAATTAAAGCTATCGCAATGTTAAAAAAATCTCTTCAGGAAAATGATCATCAAATTGCAGGATGGTATCATTTGGGCAGGGCATATCATTTAACGGGAGATTTGAAAAATGCAGAATCGGCTTATTATCAAACCATAGCGCAAGACCCAAATCATACTCTGGCCTTAGCACAATTAGGTGTTCTGGCCTTCGCAAATGAAAGATTAACACAAGCACTGTCATCCTTTCAGCGTTCTATTAATAGCTATCCTTATAATCCTGTTGTGTGGAATAATTATGGCCACGCACTGCTATTTTCTGATTCTATTGATGCAGCCCTTGCTGCTTATACCATGGCCATTTCGTTAGATCCAGACTATGCTAATGCGTTTAATAATCGCGGAGAATTGCTGTTATACAAACAAACTGAGCTTGGTAAAGGGAAAAATGATTTTTTATCCTGCTTAGCGCTTGATCCAGACCATATTTTTGCCATGCATAATATGAGCAATATTGCTTTATTAGAGGAGGACCTGGAAAATGCAGAAAGATTTGCTTTGCAAGCTCTATCAATAAACAATGATTTTGTACTGGCATACGGTACTTTAGCTACTGTATTTCAGCGTCAGGGGCGTCTCGACGAAGCTAAAAGAGCCTTGTCGAGGATAATCAAGCTTGACAAAAATAACGCAGATGCAAGAAAAATCCTTGATTCTTTACGTGATTAACCTAAATTCATCCAAAGACAGGAATAATTGTATATTGTCGTGTATGGTATTTTGTTGATAGTAGCGCTATATACAGTTAAACTCCGTGTCCTTTTTACAGCATGCGGAGTTTTTTTTCAAGTCCTTAACGGTCCGAGAATAAAAAGAGAAAAGATTTAATTAACACGGAGAATAGTTATGTCAAAACATTCAAATAAGCTATTTATAGCTCTTCTTATCATTGTATTCCCAATGATGATTTTTGCCGGTGAAACAGGGAAGGTCATGGGGACAGTAACGGATAAGGCGAATGGAAATTTGTTGNCAGGTGTTAACGTAGTCCTGGAAGGAACCAGCCTGGGTGCTGCCACAGATGAAGNTGGTGATTTTTATATCCTGAATATTCCCCCGGGGTTGTACAATGTAAAATTGTCTTACATTGGTTATGCGGTGATAACGATCGAAAATATACGTGTCACTAAAGACCTTACAACCAACTTATTTACAGTAGAACTTTCCTCAGAAGCAATTAGTGGAGAAGCAATTACAGTAATAGCTGATAAACCCCTTATTGAGATAAACGCCACTAACGAGGTGCGCGTAATACGGGCGGAGGATATTAAAAATCTACCCATTAGAGGATATGCTAATATAGTTGCTTTACAAACAAGCGTTGTTCAGGATGGCGGTAACCTGCACGTCCGTGGCGGTCGTGCCGAAGAAGTAGGTTTTTATGTGGATGGTGTNAATGTAAGTGATCCATTTAGCCTGACACGCACAGGCAGCATTCCCAATATTAGTATTGAGGAAGTATCCTTCCAGGCCGGTGGTTTTGGTGCAGAATACGGTTCAGCGAATGCAGGTATTGTAAATACTTCTACAAAAACAGGAAGAGATAGACTGCAATTTACTGGGGAATCCCTTACTGATATTGGTGCCACAGCGCCAAGTACAGATAGAACTAAATTATATTCTTATGGAAATAAACTCGTTTCCGGCTCACTGGGCGGCCCCATTCCAGTTTTGAATTTTATTCGCTATTATGGGGCGTTAGAATATACTCAACAGGACGATAGTCCCACAGCGGGCTCATTCCCATTATACGATACGGACAAACTGAATCCATTGAATGGACTTCCGGATAATGGCGAAGCATTCACAGATCAGAACGGCAACACTATTTGGGATACTGGTGAACCTTGGGTGGACATGACAGGAGAAGGTTATACTGATGGTGAATATGATGCCCCCGATTATCTTAAAATTGACACAGAAGATATTTCATACGTTTATGGACCGCGGGCTAATAACTGGTATAATAGGCTATCAGCTAACTGGAACCTGCTTTTTGACTTAAATAAATTTTTGCCGTTTGCNTGGCAGTTTAAACTGGGCGGCACTTATTTTGATAGCCAGAGCTCCAACTATTCCCATACCGGCCATCTGTTTAATTATTATAATGACGGCGGCACGCTAACAAACCGTTTCGGTCAATCATTTAATACAATTTCCACTTTGTACGGCCGGCTGTCAGGTGATGTACCAGGTGTTGACAAAATGTTTTACTCTCTGCAGTTTGATAATTTCAGCAGTAATGCCAGTTCTTATGATCCAGTCTATAAAAAGGGTTTTGATAACTTCGTTTACGAGGACGGCNCTGTTTCCACAACTGAATTACCATATATGATGAATGGTAAAGTAGAAGATTATTCCAATCCAACCTGGTTGTATTTGGATGCAGCAGGAAACACTGTGACGAATTCATATTGGAATTACGATGACACTACCCTGACGTTTGTAGGTATAGATTATGATACAGCATTTGTGAATCCGCTGTGGCGAGGNATCAATTCACAACCGAGCTCCATGGAGCAAATAGCCAATTATGGTGTAGCCGGCCAATCCTCAACATGGTATTCTAGATCTGAAAAAGAGCGTAACACAATNANAGGATCGATCCTTTGGCAACTTGGAAACCACGAACTCAAGTTTGGCGGTCACTATGAAAAAGCAAATATTCGCAGCTATTCTGTGTCAGGAGGCCGTGTAGCCAGGTATTTTTCCAGTAACGCGCCCTATTCAGAAACTCAAGACATATGGACCTGGGATGTGGCATGGAATGACAGTGCCGGTGCCCTGGTTGTAGGACCCGATGGAATTGCCGATTATACACAAGACCCAGGTGATACCTATAAAGCAGAAGGCAGTGAAGCCAATTATGACGATTATTTTGATGATCAGATATTCCAGGCCTATAAAGGTGCCTATGCCAATAATATTGGTTATGATATTACTGGTCAACATCACTCTGGCACGGCTTTTCAAAAAGCGAAAACACCAATCATAACCGCTTTTTATNTTCAGGATAAATTTGAACTGAATGATTTGATAATGAACCTGGGGCTGCGTTATGATAGTGTAGACCCGGCAAACAAAGTATTTAATCCAGCCACGGGCGGGAATCAGAATATTATCATCACTGATAACGGTACTTTAGCGGAAACAGTTTACTATACTGATTTAGATGGAAATGGAGAAGGCGACCCCTTTGAATACTTATACAGTGAACCCACAGATGATGATGCCACAGGATTAATTCATCAGGTTGATGTAACACCTTCGACGCAAATTAGTCCACGTATTGGTTTAGCGTTCCCNGTTACGGATANAACAGTGTTCCATGCAACATATGGTAAATACTTAATGCCGGTAAAATTTGATTATCTATACATTAGCTATGCACGGTTTTTATCCAATATTGAACAGGGGAATTATACACGCTCACCTAACCCGGAACTGATGCCCACCAAAACCACAGATTACGAAATTGGTTTTAAGCAATTAGTTACAAATGATATCAGTATTGACATTACTATGTTTTACAATGAAAAATCGGATTATTTACAGATTCGTAATGTTGCTGCACGTCCTACCGGATATGCCCTATACGTTAATGGTGATTATGCCACTAATAAAGGACTGAACTTTTCATTAAATACCAGACGGATCGGTAACACACGGATTTCAGCCAATTATACTTTGTCTTGGGCCGGCGGTACGGGATCGAATGCCAATACAGGATATCGGATTTCATGGCTGGGCGGCAATGATCCTACCTTTACATCACCCATGACATTTGACCAGCGCCATACCGGTAATCTGAACATTGATTACAGGACCGGGGCCAGAAGCATGCTGCCGNTGTTTGGTGCCAATATTCTTNTGCGTTTTGGCAGTGGTTTGCGNTATACGCCTTCAAAACCACGGACAGCAGTATTTGGNGGNCANCTTTCAGACCAGCCNGTTGCTGGTTTGAATTCAGGTGTAATGCCGNCCACGTTCAATATNGACCTTCGTNTGGATAAAACCTTTGTAATCAGCGGTGTAAACCTTGGTCTGTTTTGTGTTGTGAAGAATGTATTGAACACTCAAAACGTTTCAGCGGTATATAATTATTCTGGCTTACCAGATAATGATGGTTATCTAACAACACAAGCAGGTCAAAACTGGTTGAATGATTGGGCTATTGGCGGACCAGAATCTGGTCAAGATCTATATACATCACGGATTACATCACCCAGCCGCTGGGGAACCCCACGGCAAGTTCAAATCGGCTTACGGGTAGATTTATAAACACTGATTAAATAATATTTGGATAAAAGTTAAGGAGTAGATTTCTATGGCGAGTTACAAACGGTTATTCATCTTCATATTTAGCCTGACTTATGTATGGGCTGCAGAGCCGGTAAATAGGCAAAATATGTATCATGGACCAACATATAAATCCATGGCTTCCCCCGTTGAACATGTTATTTGGGATGGCAATAAGATTAGTTCAGTACATGGTAACCATGGCGATGATGCCAGTTATCATGTGACTGGGAACTCTGGCCTGGAATGGCCCAAAGGCAGTGGTAAGCTGGCTGTTTTTCAATCTGGTATCTGGCTGGCTAGTGGACGCTCCAAAGCGCCAGGAGGAGATTGGGTTGATGAAATACGCACCGCAGCTGCTGAATACACAGTTGAGTTTGTACCCGGTTCCATCGGCTCGGATGATTCCAATTCTGGCAAAATTTATCAAATACAAAAGAAAGAAGTAGAAGCTTTTCTGCAAAACGACTGGGCTACTTTTGACGCCATGACAATGGAATTACCAGTTAGCACCTTGGAAGGAACCAGTTTGTTTACGAAAATGGTAACAACGGATTTACCATCAAATGATTTTGAAAATTGGCCGGTTCATGATGGCGCACCCTGGGTGGATATAGATGGTGATGGTGTATATGATCCAGAGAATGATGGTGATTATCCTGAAATTTTAGGTGATATGTTCCACTGGCACGTCATGAATGATGGTGATGCAGCAACCCATACTCCACTGTGGGGTACCCCGCCCATGAATGTAGATGTTCAGACCTCTATTTTTGGTTTTGACCAGGCCGGCGCCATGGGCAATATTATGTTCCTGCGCTGGGTGATTATAAACAAGGGATCCGATGAATTGGATAGTGTATTTGTAGCCATGTGGCACGATGATGATGTCGGTGATGCTACCGATGACCTGGTAGCCTGTAATACAGATCTTAGTGTGGGCTATACATATAATGATGCAGATGGGGATAATACATACGGTGTAGAAGTCCCTGCAGCTGGTGGTGACTTTTTTCAGGGCCCAATTGTTAATTCTCCCGGTGATACAGCGACAATATTGACATGGGGTCAGGGCAAAGGTTATTATTTACGCGATTTTCCAGATAAGAAAAAACTCGGTTTAACTTCCTTCGCCAAATACATCAATGGTAACCCCAACTTTTCAGATCCCGAAACGGCAGAAGAAACGTACCGTTATATGAATGGATTAGTTGGCAACACAGGTGACCCATACATTGATCCTACAACGAATGAACCATCAGTGTTCGTACATAACGGTGATCCAGTAACAGGTGTGGGTTGGATCGATGATGTTCCGGGTGACCGCCGTTATTTGATGACTTCCGGTCCGTTTTATTTTGCTCCCGGTGATACTCAGGAAGTGGTTGGTGCCATGATCCTTGCTGCGGGGTCTAACTGGGCCAAATCCATTACCAAAATGTTATATTTTGATAATTTTGCACAAGGTGCGTTTGATGCAAATTTTAATGTGTGTTCGCCATCATCCCCCAGCGTTACAATGGCACAACTGGATAAGAAAGTAATATTGACTTTTGAGGAAAACAGTGATGTTATTGAAAACTATGCTTGTGGTGCTTATTCCTTCCAGGGGTACAATATATACCAGGGCGCTTCTTTAAATGGTCCCTGGACAAGGATTCAAACATATGATGTTGTTGATGATATAAAAACAATTCTGGATCTATCTCTGGATGAAGCTACAGGTGAGCTCCTTTCACTGCCTGCTCAGTTTGGGACAGATTCTGGTATTAATCACTATGTTGAAATAACGTATGATGTACTCAATAGCCGTGATATTATTAATCACAGGAAATACTATTTTGCTGTTACAGCTTATGCTTATGACCCGGATGCAGCACAGCGGGTGATCGAAAGCCCTATCAATGCAATTGAAGTCGTTCCTGGAGGCCCAGGCATGGGCAATGCATTAGCCAGCGGTGTTAATGATACTCTGGCTGTTACACACACGGGCCTTTCTGATGCAACATTCTTGCCTCATGTTGTGGACCCCTATCAACTGACAAATAATAGTTATAATATTTCATTTGATATGGTGGATTCGGTTTACTATTGGTCTTTAACAAATACGGATAATAATCAAGTGGTTTTGACAGATGCTCTTTTCCCTGCTACACCAGATTATTATGATTATGAAAACTCTGATTTGGAATTTGTAGATCTACCCAATTATGCTACAAACGTAGAAATCACAGATGGGTTTATTCTGGGTGCAAGAAACGCGACTTATGCTGCACCATCCGGTTATTCAACAGCTACTACGACTGTTGATGCGGATACATCTACCCAGCTTGTGTTTGGCGGTTTGTCTGCTTCAGGCTCGGGTACATGGCCAGAGTTTTTGGCACCGTTGCCTGTGACCCAACCGGAAGATGCACCAGGGCCTGATCTTCTGCAGTTGGATTTGAAAATTGTTTTTTCGGATGCCGGTTCTATTGCTTCCTTCTACAATGTAAGCAGTTTGGTCGGATCATCGCCGTATGACACAGCGCGGGTTCCCTTTGAATTGTATACTGTTGAGGATAACCGCCGTGTTGATGTCGCTGTTTACCTGGCTGCCGGCAGCAAACCGCTTTATGAAGCCGATGAAGAAAACCCCGGCAGCAATATGTTTGCCAAAAACATGTATTTCATGCCAGTATACAGAGATTATACCGGGGCTATGCTTAATGATCACTATTCTGATGCCGGAATCATGGGCTGGATGTTTTCCTTTAACAAAAACAGCACATCTTATGAAAGCGGTAATGAGTTTGTTGTTTCATTCAAAAATCCCATAATACCGGGAACAGATACCTATACATTTACTGGCCAAGGGTTGCAGTCAGCCGATGCTGATCTTGATAATGTTAATGTATTCCCAAATCCATATTTTGGAAGGAACCCGGAAGAGCGTAATCAGATGAACAGGTTTGTTTTCTTCACCAATCTGGGTATGGGTACAACAACAATTCGGATCTTTACGATTGCGGGCGACATGATTGCTAAAATAGAGCATGAAATTACAGAAGTAAATACAGATAGTCGCGCACAGTGGGATTTACGCAATGCGGCTGGTATCCCGGTTGCAAGCGGTATGTATATCGCCCATATCGATGTTGAAGATGTAGGTGAGAAAGTTTTGAAACTGGCGGTCTTCATGCCTGAAGAACGTTTGGACGTCTATTAAACTTCCAATGGAGTATAGAAATATGAGTAGAANANATNTAAATAGAATGATNATCATTACTTTGCTGGTACCNATGTTTATCAGCAGTATTGTCGAAGCAGGCAGTAAGCGCCGNCGCGGAACCGCTGGCGCACAAGAACTCTTGATACCTGTTGGTTCCAGGGGGACGGCCATGTCGGGAGCGTTNGTTGCTGGTATCAGTGGCATTGAAGCTGCAGAATGGAATGTTGCTGGTATTGCCGGAATGTCCGGCACCGGAGAAGCTATGTTTACCCATTCATCCTGGATAGCGGATATTGATATTACCTATGCGGCAATAGCATCGAATTTTGGNGGAAAGAATATGTTTGGTCTTTCACTGAAATCTTTAGATTTTGGTGATATTGATGTAACAACAGCTGACCTGCCTGATGGGACAGGAGAAACATATTCNCCAAATTTTATTACATTAGGATTCCTGTATTCACGTCAAATGACCGACCGGATACTTTTTGGTGCAGATGTTAAAATTATTAATGAATCAATTATGCGTGAGTCTGCTACTGGTTTTGCTTTGGACGCAGGTGTACAGTATAAGACAAGTCCAAACGGTATAAAAATTGGTGCATCTATTAGAAATCTGGGTTTAAACATGATTTTTAATGGAGCTGATTTAGAGGAATTCCATCAGCCTGAAGATACTGAACCGGGTACTAACACTGAACCGCGGCGAATTAGCTTATCGGCATTTGAATTACCCACTACGCTGGAACTGGGAGTGGCATACGGTCCTTTGGACCTTGGTGCAGCTAAAGCAGTTTTTTGNGCCTCTTTTTTAAACAACAATTTTTCTTTTGATGAATATCGCTTTGGCGCTGAAATAAATGTTATGGATATGTTCTACACACGGGCAGGATTAGCTTTGGCNTTTGATCCAGAACCNTTTGGCGNNGATTTTATAGAAGGCACAGAGGATGATACAGGAGATGATCAGTGGGAAAGCGGAAGTGAAGANTTTATCTGGGGTCCAACCTTCGGGTTTGGCCTTAATCTTTCCCGTTTGACGGGACTAGGGCTGTCTGTAGATTATGCTTACAGGACAGCAGAATATTTCGATGGTGTAAGTTGGTTAACTTTAAAAGTAACCTTTTAACAAATCGAAAAGAATAAAAGACGAAAAGCAGCAGGCATTGATTTGTCTGCTGGCGTCTTTCTTGCAAGAAAGAAAAAAAAGGAGTTAATAATGAGTAAGAAGCTAATATCCGTAGGACTTCTGCTCGCCCTTGTGTGGCCCGTAAGTGCCCGCGATCTTGGTGATGCCACTGGTATTCCAGGAAAGGATTTGAGTTCATATCAAATTCTAGGGAGCCCCGAGCAGGATATTGTAATTATGCCTGGTTTTGAACAGCGCTATAATTACAACCACAACGGCGTTGGACGCGATACTCCTGATACCTTGGCNTATGACTATGCCTGGGGAGCATATTTTTATGGCACCCCTGGTGATGTTTTTATGACAACGTTTCAGGCTCCAGCAGACCTGACCATTAAAGGTGTTAGTGNACCAGTGTACCGCTGGGGAACCGGAGAACAACTCACGGTTTCTATCCATAAGATATCTTATCCTTATGGTTCAGATGGTGCCATGTATGACCAAGGTCTCGTAAANGCCAGCGGTTGGCTGGCCGGATACGATGACGCTGGAACAGGTGACATTAGATTAGAAGGAACAACGTGGAATAGTGTAGCTGGTGTATGCGGCGGCGGAACCATGATCGGCAATGCAACAGATCCTTTGGGAACTGTAGCAGCGGCCGCTGGTCCTCCCGGAACACCCACCATGGGTCTTGTTTGGCCCGATGGTTTNACAGCAGCCACATTGGATCCTACCAATAATCCTGGGATCGAAAATGNCGGCGGTGACAACTGGATGAACTTGACAGACTTTGGTTCAGAAGTTGACCTAGTAGCTGGCGATTATGTTGGTGTTGCTGTACGTTACACCGGTACAGGCGGAGACGGATCTGACCCCGGCATTGGTTTTCTATATGCAGCCCATACTGGAAGCCCCTGGGCATCCATGAAGTACTATGCAAGTGCTGCAGATGGCGGTACAGATTGTAGTGGAACTGGTGGAGAAAGCGGCTGGTACATTCGTGGCTGGTGNTTCAACTTCCAACTGGCAGTTGATTTAACTGGTGACCGTGGCCCCGTGTTTGAAAGCATTGGTGCTTTACCAACTACTTTATCAACAGATGCACGTGCAGTGTCATGTGTAGTATCTGATGATAATCCCAGTGGCGGTGATGCCGGTGTTGCAGCTGTAACACTGTCTTACCAGCTGGATTCACTGACAGCAGNTATCAATACCGTATCTTTGACAGATGGTGGCGATGGTAGCTGGTCTGGTGAAATTCCTGGTCAAGCNGCAGGTACATTCGTGTACTGGTCTCTGACAGCTACTGACGTTGGTGGTTTATCCACGGCATCAAATACAATGTCGTATTTCATTTTCCTAGCAACAGCAGGCAACGACCTGATCTTTAACAATCAGGGCATGCTGTATGGCAACTTGACCTATTCATCTTACCTCTATTTCTACTGGGGCGGAGCAACTTTCGACCTATGGGACGCCAGTTATGGTGNCATGGTAAGTGAATTAGTATCCGAATACTCAACTATTATTGAGTTAGCCGGTACAGGACCAACTTNTAATAATGATGCTGAAATAGGAGCATGGTTCGGCGGCGGTAAAACCTATATCGTNTCCAGTGATGAATGGCTTGGCGCCCGTTCAGGTTGGGCAAACACCACCTATGCAGCTGGTGATTTAGCATACGATGTGCTTGGCATTGCTGCAGATTACAATGATGTAAACTATGTTGTATCAGGCGATCAGGCNGGTGTTTCCCGTCTTGTGCCTGGAGCCGATGGTTTTGCAAGTTCACTGGCAGGATTCCTTGCGGATTCACTGTTTGTGAACTACAATCCAGCATATGAAACTGGTGGCAGTAACTGGCTTGACGGTGTTGATCCAGCTACAGGTTATACAGTAGATGTGACTGCTTATGGTGGAGTTCTTGATAGTCTNGGTAATCCTGACATGACTGNTACATATAACGTCATGATCCATGGACAAGCCGGTAATGGCGGTAAGAGCGCCTTTTTGGCCTTTGACGCTGTTGCACTGAACACCGTGCCTTCCTATTACTGGGTGGGTGCATCACATTACTGGAATTACTTTGGTTATGCCAGTCCAGCTGATGCCAGTCCTCTGATTCAAGGCTACGAAGGCCTTGCGGCCATCGCAAGCATTGAAGATGATGTTGTCGGTACACCGAATGCCTTCTCATTAAAAGGCAACTATCCNAACCCCTTCAACCCCAATACGAACATTGCGTTTAATCTTGATGTTCGCAGTGATGTAACGGTTACCGTTTATTCACTCCTGGGTGAAGAAGTAGCCAAGATCCANAACGGTCTNATGCAGCCTGGTCTGCAAACCGTTGCATGGAATGGCATGGATAGTCATGGTATACAGGTTGCCTCAGGCGTTTACATTTACCGTGTAGAAGCACAAGATCGTGCCTTAACCGGTAAAATGATGTTCTTGAAGTAATCTATCACTATAGATTATTGTGATAAAAAAGGGCGGCTTAACAGCCGCCCTTTTTTTTAACTTCTCACCTCCCCCAAAATGAAATATTTCCAATTCATACTTGTCATNATNTTAGGTCTGTTTATTTCCTGTATGGGACTTGATAAAACTGTAGCGACTATCCAGGGTAAAAAAATTCATTTGTCTGACATATATCAAGTCTATGATAAAACTGCATTTAACGCCTTAGCGCNNGCCAAGAAAACCGCATTTGTGAGGAAATACGCTGTACTTAAATATNTTTCATCTTCCGATAAGCAATATCTGACTGGGATGGATTTTAATGTTGATGAAGAAAAAAATAAATTTGAACATGATCTGATCATTCAAGAAGTAGAAAAATATTTGTTTAATGATTTTCATTTTTCAGACAGCACGCTGGAATTCGTTGGCGACGCTTTGAATGTAGATGTGTATGTAAAGGCACTGACTGTCAGTCACAAATTCTCATTTGGACAAGCAANTGAACGGACCCGGGACGANGCATACAAACGGGCCAATATGATCTATAATCGGATCTTTTCAGAAGACCTTTCTTTTGAGGAAGCTATGTCCATCTATGGTGAGTTAGATGTTTCAAAGATAAAAGGCAATGACATGGGACAGATCTCTTTTGGATTTATGCCTAAANTATTTAATGATTTANTTTGGACCTCGCCCNCAGGGAAACTGATTGGACCTGTCGAAACGCCCATAGGTTATCATGTTGTCATTGTAGACCGTAAGATACCAAAATTTGGGAATGACAAAATAGAATTTGATCCAGAAAAAATTATGAACGATCTAAAACTGGGACGCTACAATTATCAAGCTGAAAATTTTCAACATTTCATTGATGAACTCTATAAAACATATGCNGTTTCGATTGATCAGCAATCATTGTATAAAGCCTGGGATACGGTACGCAAGATCGATGGTGTAAACACCATGTCAGGTATAGCTGTGGATCAAATGGTTAAAGCGAATTTCGGTTCTTTATTAGGCAGTGTTGGTNATGAAAAAATAACATTGAATTGGGTTATTCAAATATCCGGAATCTTCAATTTCTATAACACAGCTACGATAAACAGCGGATTTTCTTTTGAAAAAATAATCAATGATGTTATTGCACGATATTTACTGTTAAAGTGGTATGAGGATAATACAAACCTCTTCACTGGTGTTGATTTAACCATTAAACAAAAAACAGTGAACAAGATCTATGCTATGTTTCTGGATAGAAAACAAGAATTGACTCCGGATCTTACCAGAGATGTTATTATNAATCGTATTATGCTGGAAAATGAAATTGTAATAAATAGTACATTATTTACTGAAGATACGGAGTAATAAGTTACTCAATTCATTCATAGCCCATCCTTGCCCTAAATAGTACTCACCACCTTTATCCTGTAAGATCAATTCCCAGTGGAGATGGGCGCCTTTTCGTGTACCCAGGGTGCTGTCTTTTGTGCCGCTGTTTCCGGAAAGGNCAATCATTTGACCGGNAGATACAGTTACTCCTGGTTTTATTTCTCCATTTATATGGGATAAATGGGCGTAAATAGATACAGCCCTGTAACCAGGGACCAGATCGAATCCATGATCAATATATACTGACTGCCCAACCAATACGTGTTCAAACACGTCCGCTGGTGTGNGTCCCAATTGTTTTGCTTGCGCCAGGAGTTGTACCCTGAAATCAGGCTGTACTTCTTCAAAATGATGATCCGCCCGAATAACANTTCCGCCAGACACCGCCCGGACAGGTGTGCCCCAATTCACATAAAAATCAATTCCCCGGTGTGTGCCGTTTCTATAATTCCTTGGTGCGTTAGGTAAGAGCAAGGCTTGTGTGGGGACTGAACTATCTTCGCACGGCAGTAAAAGTGTCAGTTCTGNAACAGATTCAATGGCTGGTGGATTATGATGTGAAGTAAATAAAGGAGCAATTGGTTTTTGTGCAGGGTGAGCATATGTATCCAGGTATGGTTTGATTATATGATCTATAAAGGTCTTATTTAGTCTATAATTTATAAAGAGGGAATCACCGGAAGCGGTTGCAGATAAAAACTCATAGTTAGGGATATTAGTTAAAAGATCATTGAATATCGTTTGCGCTATCAAAACAGATAATGAATCATCCTGAACAGAATCAGCCAGTATATGTTTTACGGATTTGTCAGAGATTTCTCGCAGGGACTTATCTATGAACCGCAGATGTTGAGCATTGAGTTCAGCTGGCAAAACAAAAGTGATTTGAGATCTGTCAACTGATGTATTTACAACAGGTACAATTTCTACAGAAATTTCCGGTTCAACAATTTCAATAATAGTAGGTACAACATCTTCATCCCTTTCTGGTTCAACGGTTTTGCTGGCCGCAGATATATCGGTTCCCGGGATTTCCGGTTGGGATGNCGGTGGGACACAACTATTTAGCCAAATATAGGCAGAAAGACCAATGAGATGAGATATTAGAGCTCTGTAGGACAAAAAATTGATATTAGGTGAGTTTTAATAATAAATCTAAAGCAGCATTAAACACTTCCATGGGGTGCCCAGTTGCGGTATCGGTACATTCTGATGTAAATATTGAGTCCGCTTTGTCCAAAGATCCATAATCATCTTCGAACAATACTTGAATACTGGGCAAGTTGGATAATTGTAATGCGTCTAAAATTGAATATTCATAGTGGCCCCAGGAAGCAGGAGCTAAAATCATTCCCTGTGCTTTTTTTCGATTGCGATGGATGAATGAAACAGCTTTTTCAACTTTGTGGGTTTGCAAAAAACGCAGCCGTAAGTCCAAACTAATATCATGGGCATGTTGACGCAGACCTTTATTAATTTTGTCTAAGGTTACGCGTTCACCGACTTTTGCTGATTGAACACCAATAAGATTCAGGTTAGGGCCTTGTAATACCAGAATTTCCATTGGTTACCTTAATGGTATAATATGTCCAATAATATAACCCACGACGATGCCAACCAATAANGCCAGTGTCAAAACCCGGGATTTCATGAATTCGCCGGAATAGCCTCGCTTAATAGCTAACATGCCTACAAAATAACCCAATCCATTCAAAATCCAAAAAAAAGGAATTGCTAGTAATTTAACGATCAATGGGCCAATAAATGGGATTAGTGCAATTAAAGCACCCAAGCCTGCAAACAGTTGTGTAAAAAGTCCCAATGCCAACGTTACAAACACAATAATTTTTTCGTCTATACCTAATTTGAGTGCCACCACTATAGCAATGGCAATCAACAACCAGATAATGATGTGTTTTTTATTAAGCTGGTAAAACGATGGTTCAGACATTCTTAATTCTTGCCATAATGTTAATTCCATAGATCTTTACCGAAGCCTGTATAATGCGGTGCCGGCCTGATTTTTCTACCCATAATTGGCGAACAGCTTCTGGTGCAACGATGTTATCCATAAAATAGTCTGATTGCTCATGTAGAGATGTTACATCTTCTTCCGCTTTGATGTCCAGCCGGTAATGATTACAAATAATGGAACTATCTTTAATAGTAACAATGCTCGTATCCGCCCAAAGTAATCGTGCAGAAAACAATTGTCCATCGTGATCCATGGGAAACCATTTTGTGTCAATAGCATCAATGGGTTCTTTTTGGACTTGTGCCAGTAGAGTAAAAATTGTTTGTATTTCAGGCACTCGCTTAAGAGTTGTTTGCTCATAATGAAGTGTACTGTCTTCTGGATAATACGCTGCAGTCAATTTGGACTTATTTGTTCCCTGCTTTATTTTTTTTTCATAGTTAAGCAAACCAAAATGGGAGGAATGATACGTAACGGCATATTGATTTTCTGTCGGCCAAATTAAATTAATTAAACCAACTGTTTGGACGCTAAAATTGATTCTATTTTCATCCATATCCATATTTACATCCACAGCTGGCAGTCCAAAAAAGGTAATTTTGTAGTCTTGAGCATGGATAATACAAAAACATAAAAAAAGGATATATAACAATCGTTTCATCATGGTTTCCATTTAAATCTGCCAACTAAACCGGCCAAGCCAATAAAGGGTATGTAAAAGGGTTGTAAAATACTCCAGAGAATAAAAATGATTGATGGAAATGTAAGATGCAGTTTGGCGGCGCCGGAAAATATCACCAATGCGTCACTGACAAACTTGAGTCCAAAAACCATAGGCAGGATTGAATATAGCTGAGGAGTAAAAATTCCAACCAGGATTGTTGAATTCATTAAAAATGCATTAAATAAGAATAATAGGAAAAAAAGATCAGTTTTTGCTGCAAACCTGGAGTTTGATGACCAGCGAATACGTTGACTTATGAATTGCCTTATCGATGAGGAAGGACTGGTTTTTATGAAACTTCCTGGATCTGGATTAAATGTACAACCATATTTTTTTCCTATAGATTGCACCAGGTAAATATCATCTCCTGAAATGCGATCCCGTACCGGATGAAAACCATCAATTTCTTCAAACAGTTTGCGTTTATAAGCAAGATTTTGCCCTGATCCTGTCCAATAAAAATCCCAACCCATAGCACCAGCATTTGCTGTGACTAAAGCCAGAAAATCCACAAGCTGATAATGAATAAAGGATGAATGTTTACTGCTTTCAATAGTGGACGAACCAACAGTAATGCCAACACCCTCTTCCAGCAACTTAACCATACTTTTAACCCAGCTCTGTGGTATACGGCAATCAGCATCTGTTGACAAAATATACTCTCCCCTTGATTGCTCAATTGCTGTTGTGAGAGCATATTTTTTGGGTGTCATAGCTGGCGATTTTTCCTTTATCAGAACGCCATGAATATGTGCGTGCTGATCAGAAAAATGCTTTATAAGCGACCAGGTATTATCTGTAGAACGGTCATCAACTATAACAATATCCAACAATTCTTTTGGGTAATCCAGCTGGGCTAAATCCTGAAAAATATTAGGTAAGTTTGTTTCTTCATTCCGGGCAGCAATAACAATGGCGACAGTTGGCCAACTGGTTATATTTTTTTCTTTTGTTTTTATGCGACGCAGTCCAGTTAGAAAAAAGAGCACGAACAGGATGTAGATACCCAGACTGGTCGTCAGGGTAAAAAATAAAAGGTTCATGCCAGAGGCAAGAAAAGTGATGCAATCAGGAAATAAAGTGTAACACCCAAAATATCAATACTGGTGGTGACGAAGGGTCCAGTGGCCACAGCGGGGTCTATTTCAAGCTTAAAGAGGAATAGGGGTACGAAAGCACCTATTGTTGTCGCAATTAGCATGGATGTTGTAATACTCAACCCAACAATAATACCTAGGTTCGGCGATAAATCCGTGAACCTTGTTAATGTAAAAAGTCCCAGCAAAATTCCATAAAACACACCCAAAATAAGGCCAACGCGAATTTCCTTGAATAAGATTTTCATATTGTTGCCAACATTTACCCTCCCAGTAGCTAATCCGCGAACAATGATTGTGGACGTTTGCGTACCGATGTTACCACCCATACCAATAATAACAGGAATGAAGGCTGCCAAGACAAGTGTGGTTTCCAGGATATTTTCATATAACCCGATTATAGTTGCTGCCCCGATACCACCAATCCAACTGGCGAACAGCCAAGGCAGTCGGCTTTTGGCATTTTCCCATGAGGATTTGAGTAAAATTTCACGGTCTTTACCCACACCTGCCATTTTTAAGAAATCTTCAGTAGCTTCTTCCCGAATAACATCAACCACATCATCAACCATTACAATTCCCAATAGATTTTCATCCGGATCTGTAACCGGTACAGCTAAATAATTATACTGAGAAACAACTTGGGCAACTTCTTCCTGGTCTGTATCAGGGCGAACGGTATGTACTTTCCTTACCATCAAATCTTTTAACAAAGAATCAGGAGAAGTGGTCACAAGATCACGGAGCGAAATAACGCCCATTAATTGATTAACGTCATTTGTTACATAAAGGTAAAAAACTGTTTCAGCTTGTTCTTCATGCTGAAGAGCAGCAATGGCAGCTCTGGCTGTCGTTTCTTCGTGGAGAGTAAATACATCTGTATGCATCAAAGAACCGGCACTGTCCTCAGGATAAGCCAGTATTTCCTCCAGTTCTTCCACTTCTTCCTTTTTTAATAAATCAATAATACCCTGGGACTGTTCATCTGGGAGGTGGCTTAGGATTTCAGCACGATCACTGGCACTAATAGGATCGATTAATTTTGCAATGCGGTCTGCAGAAACTTCAGCTACAAGATTCTGGAGGATGGATTCATCCAGTTCTGTCAGGAATTCACCCGTATGATCATTGGGCTGCATAAGATCAAAAAGTTGTTCTTGTTCAGATTCATCAAAATAACGGAAAAGCACAGACATATCAGCCGGATGTGTTTTGTTGATAAGTTTAACCAGGTTGGTATGGGCATGACGGCGCATAAGCCGGCGAAACGTATCGCCCAAAACTTGGATTTCCCGTTCAAACATCTGTTGTTTCATGAGTCCACTTTTATGGTTTTATTCAGCCAGTTAAAACCAACATATATACACCCCCCACCAATGAGTAATATCCAGGGAGCGACATGACCTTGCCACGTATAAATGTCATCCAGAACCTGATTATAATTGGTAAAGAGTAAAGCCACTAAATTATTCGCCGCATGAAGGATAAAACCGGCCCAGATAGACCCCGTCCGCCAGGCCAGAAACCCCAGTATAACGCCAAGCATATAAATTTGAATTAACCAAAATGGGTTTAAGTGAATAATGGCAAAAAAAAGACTTGTGACCAAAACAGCCCGGGTGACATCCTGCCAATGTTCTTCAAGGAATTTCTGGAGAAAACCCCGGAATAATATTTCTTCACCCAGTGGTGCCAATACAACAATTCCAAACATCAGAAATACAGCCATATTGAAAGAATCAAACTTGAGCATATAACCTAATTGATCCAGGTGTTCTGGAGGTGTGAATAGTAAACTGGCTATCCGGTCAAATTCATCGACCAGTATAATGATTCCCAGCGATAGCACCAATGTTGACAAAATAACAGGTAAGGAAAGGTTGCGAATGCGCAAGCGGTCAATAAATGATTCTTTCCGGGCAATCAAGAATAAAAGCAGGGGGATAACCATAAACCCTTGCCCGATAAATAAAGCCAGAAAATTAGTTACATTGTTATCATTTTCAGGGAGATAAACGATTCCAACGGAGGCAATAATAGTGCCCACCATCAGCGCTGAAAACACTGAAAGAATTACAATTCCAAAGACATTCTTGATGGTTAGAGTACGGCTCATCGCATGTTTTTCTCGGTAAAGGGTCAGTTTCCGTTGTATTCATAAGCTAAAAAATTACTGCTAGACTTCCGAAATGCAAAGTCTCCTTGTATTTTATATTGTAATCGATAGTAAAGCATATATATGTTTTGAGACTGTTTTTGTACTAAAAATTTCAAACCAGCACCTTAAAAAGCCCTGGACTTGTCCAGGGCTTTTTAATTGATTGCTTTCAGCTTTTCCATCAATATACCTCCTGCCACGGCAACGTTTAAAGATTCGCCTGCGCCTATCCGGGGGATAGCTATAAGGTGATTAATATTCTCTCGAGTCCTTTTGGAAATTCCATGCGCCTCATTACCTAGCACCAGCACCCATGGGGCTTCTATTTTATGGTTTGCCAAGTTAGTACCTTTATGGTCAGCACCAATGATCGCATGTGTAGCGTTAAATTGTTTTATGTTTGCATCTAAAATACAGGTGATGTTGAAATGAGCACCCATTCCACTACGTACCACTTTTGGATTATAAATATCTACACAATTCCCCGATAAAGATATATTGTTAATTCCAAACCAGGCAGCTGTGCGTAAAAGTGTTCCCATATTTCCTGGTTCTGAAATGCTATCGAGAAAAAGCCAGTTGCAGTTTAACTTATCATCAAGTACCTGATTATCAGGGATGAAACAAACACCTAAAATACCCGATGGTGTTTCCGTTGCAGACATTGTTTTCATTTCGGCTGGCGACACATTTTTGGCTCCTGGGCATTCTTTTATAACATCTTTAACCAACCCTGGAAAGTTGCTTTGGAATGTATCTGTAAAATACGCTAGATGGAGATGTTCATTGGTTAGCAATGCTTCCTGAAACAATCGCCGACCCTCAATAATATATTGATTGTGGGTAGCACGACCCTTGCTTCTATGTAAGGAACGAATATGTTTTAAATTAGCTTTTACAACCATATAACTCCCGAACAAACAGTTTGATTGCCCAGACGAACCCCGGTAATTTCAGCCTCAATTTTATTTAGAGCAATCGTTATGTCTAAGGGAGTTACACCACAAAGCAAAGATTATTCAGCCTGGTATACTGACGTTGTTATTAAGGCAGGTTTGGCTGATTACGGCCCGGTAAAAGGGACCATGGTTATAAAACCGTATGGTTTTGCCTTATGGGATAATATTAAAGAATTCCTTGATCATATGATCAAGGAAACGGGTCACGTAAACGCCTATTTCCCTATGTTTATTCCAAAATCTTATCTGGCTCGAGAAGCTGAACATGTGGAAGGATTTGCTAAGGAATGTGCTGTGGTAACTCATACTCGCCTAAAAACAGACGGTGACGGTGGTATTATTGTTGATCCCGCATCACGCTTGGAAGAAGAAGTTATCGTGCGGCCCACTTCAGAAACCATCGTTTGGTCTATGTATAAAAAATGGATTCAATCATACCGGGAT